>JBHHXA010000032.1:0-13320 GCA_046756805.1 Acidimicrobiia bacterium | reverse complement strand
GATCTCGCCGGCCGCGGTGGTTTCTTCACCTTCGACTTCTCCGCGTGGGGCCCCGGTGTCGTCACTTGGGACTCCCTCACGGTGATCGATCTCGAGGCTGATGAGGGCGCCGGAGAGCTGCGTCTCTTCGACGCCGGCGGCAGCCCTCTCGCGACCGTGGCGCTGAACGCGGGCGGAGGAGACAACACGGCTGCGGTCACTTCTGGGCCAATCGCAGGTGTCGGCTCGATGGTGGTGTTCATCAACCAGTCGGGTTCCATCGACAACCTCCGGATCACCACCGAGGTGCCGATCATCGATCTGGAGTTGACCAAGACCGTCGATGACGACACCGTCACCGTCGGTGACGCCGTGACCTTCACCGTCGCGGTCACCAACCAGGGTCCCGACAACGCCACCGGCGTCGCCGTCACAGACACGCTGCCCGCAGCACTCACCTACGTCTCGGACGACGGTGGGGGCGCCTTCGACGCAGCCAGCGGTGTGTGGACCATCGGCAACCTCGCCGTCGGCGCCACCGTCAGCCTCCAGCTCACGGCAACGGTCGACCAGGACGGAACGTTCGTCAACGAAGCAGAGGTCACCGCAGCCAACGAGCAGGACTCTGACTCCACACCAGGAGACGGCACCGGCGACGACTGGGACGACGCCACCGTCACCGCGGCACAGGTGCTGGCTTCGGGACTCATCGGCGACACCGTGTGGTTCGACGACGACAAGGACGGGATCGAGGACTCCGGTGAGAAGGGCGTCGCGGGCGTGACGATCACACTCACCAACGAAGACACGAGCGTGGTGACGACTCAGGTCACCAATGCGGACGGCAGGTACGTCTTCTCCGCACTCGACCCCGGCAACTACACGGTCAAGATCAACACCGGCACGATCCCCGAGCTGACGGTGCTCACGACCGTCGGGACGTTCACGGTCGTGCTCGGGATGGACGAGCAGTTCTTGACCGCAGACTTCGGCATCGCAGGCGGATTGCCTGCCACCGGCCTCGAGATCGAGCAGTTTGCCTTGATCGGAACGCTGCTGCTCCTCGCGGGTGGCGCGCTCCTCCTCGTCGGACGGCGTAGAGTGCAGACGATCATCTGATCACCCCGGAACGGTGAGGGAGGAGGCGGGCTTGTCCCGCCTTCTCCGCGTCCGGGGTCAATCCGTGATGAACCTCACGAATCGCCGTTTCCCCACCTTGACGATCCGACCCGCAAGAGCGCTGCGAGCGATGTGCTCCTCGGCGACGGGTTCGCCGTCCACACGGACTGCGCCCTGTGCGATGAGTCTGCGCGCTTCGGACCGCGAGGCGACCAGGCCCGAGGAATGCAGGACCACAGCGAGCGACACAGGGTCGTCCGCTCCGAGCCGCTCCTCAGGGACGTCGTCGGGAGCCTCCTTCGCCACGAACAGGCGGTCGAAGTGCGCCTCCGCTGTCGCCGCGGCCTCTGCGCCGTGGTAGAGCGTGACGATGTCCCCGGCGAGCACCCGTTTCGTCGCTCCGGGGTGGAGCTCCCCCGCCGCGACGGCGGCCGCGATGTCGGCTGCCTCGGCGTCCGTCCGGCCCGCAGCCAGCGCAAACCACTGCTCGAGGAGCTCATCGGGGATCCGCATCGTCTTGCCGAACATCTCCTCGGCGGCATCCGTCACCGAGATGTAGTTGTCGAGCGACTGTGACATCTTCCTGGTGCCGTCGGTGCCCACGAGCAGCGGCACGGTCATGACGAGCTGGGGGACCTGCCCCGACCGCTCCTGAAGATCCCGTCCGACCAGCAGATTGAAGAGCTGGTCGCTGCCGCCGATCTCGATGTCGGCCTCGACCGCGACCGAGTCCATGGCCTGGAGGAGGGGATACATGAACTCGATGAGAGAGATCGGCTGCGAGCTATCCCATCGCTTCTTGAAGTCGTCCCTGTCGAGGATCCGGGAGACGGTGAAGTGCGACGTCAGCTGGAGCACGTCGCGCATGTCCATCGAGCCGAGCCACTCCGAGTTGTGGCGTATCTCGAGCCGTTCGGGAAGCAGCAGACCCTCGATCACGTCCATGACGCCGGTGACGTTGTCCGACACCTCGGTCTGATCGAGCCTCCGTCTCGTCGATACCCGTTCGCTCGGGTCACCCACCTGCGCGGTGAAATCACCGATGATGAGGACGGCCACGTGACCCAGCTCTTGGAACCTGCGCAGCAGCCGGAACACGACCGCCCACCCCAGCGTGACATCGGGGGCCGTGGGGTCGACGCCAAGCTTGACGCGCAGGGGCCTGCCTTCGCCGAGTCGCTCCAGCAGCTCGCCTGCAGGGAGCACGGTGTCGATGCCCTGGCAGAGCGCCTCGACTTGCTGTTCTGGCGAGAGACGCGGGCTCATGACGGCGGGAGGTTAGCGGGTGTCCAAAATCCACCGCTTTCGCGAAGGCCCCGTTAGCGTCGCGGTCAGGAGCGACTGATGCGACGCTGGCTCACGATCGCGGTGGGGCTCACGGTCGTGACGACCGCCTGCACCGTTGAACCACTCGAGGATCCCGGCATCGGCCACGGCAGTTTGACGACCGTCGTGTATGCCGCGGATGGCTCGATCCTCGCACAATGGCATGCGGGCGAGGATCGTGTCGTCGTCACGCTCGAAGAGATCCCGGTGCACGTCAGGGACGCCGTCATCGCCATCGAGGACGAGCGTTTCTGGAGGCACCCCGGTGTGGACATCCAGGCGGTGGCGCGAGCCATGCTCGCAAACTTCGAGAGCGGGGGCGTCGTCCAGGGCGGCTCGACGATAACCCAGCAGTACCTGAAGAACGTCCTCCTCACACCAGAGGTCACCGTGGAGCGGAAACTCGAGGAGGCAGTGCTCGCCCTGAGACTCGAGGAGGGTTTGGACAAGCCGCAGATTCTCGAGCGGTATCTGAACACGGTGTACTTCGGACACGGTGCGTACGGCATCGCGACGGCGGCTAACCGCTACTTCGGTAAGAAGGTCTCCGACCTGTCGATCGCCGAGGGTGCGTTGCTCGCCGGCCTCATCCAGGCTCCTTCCGCCAACGATCCTTTCGAGGACGCCGACCCGGCGCTGCAGCGGCGCGACCTCGTGGTCGGGAAGATGGTCGACCTCGGCTGGATCGACCGCGACTCCGCATCGCGCGCGATAGGCGAGCCGTTGACCCTTCACGTCCCGCCCCCCGTCAGCTCATCCGGATCGGCCTACTTCGTCGAAGAGGTCAAACAGCGACTCCTCGAGGACACAGGCCTCGGCGCCACCTACGAGGAGCGGTTCGACGCCCTGTTCCGGGGAGGCCTCGCGATCCACACGACCCTCGATCCCCGGATACAGGCTGCCGCCGAGGCGGCGGTACTCGACGTCGTCCCCGTGTCCGGTCCTGCGGTCGGCATGGCGGCCGTCGACCCCACGACCGGACATGTCGTCGCGCTCGTCGGTGGGGACGACTTCTCCGCGTCCCAACAGGGGGCACAGTTCAACCTGGCAACGCAGGCTCTACGCCAACCCGGCTCAGCGTTCAAGCCCTTCGTACTCGCAGCAGCGCTGGAGAGCGGCCTGACGCTCGACACGCTCCTCGAGGCCGGGAGCCGGGTCACGATCGACACCGACTCGGGTCCTTGGACCGTGGACAACTACAACGAGTCCGTCTTCCCTGATCTCACGCTGTCGGAAGCAACCGTGTTCTCGGTGAACGTCGTGTTCGCACGACTCGTCGACCTCGTGGGACCCGACGCAGTCGCAGAGGTAGCCGCACGTGCCGGTATCACGGCAGATCTCGAGCCGTTTCACTCCATCGCGCTGGGCGCTCAGGAGGTGACGGTCCTCGACATGGCTTCGGCCTACGGCACGTTCGCGGCGGAGGGACTCCACGTCGATCCGATCTTCGTCACCCACATCGAGGATGCAGACGGAGTCAACATCTACGAGGCAACGCCCGTCGTGGCCGAGGCGTTCGACCGGACCGTGGCCGCAGACGTCACGGCTGCCCTCGCTGAGGTCGTGCAACGCGGCACCGGTCAGCAGGCGCGAATCGGTAGGTCGATGGCGGGCAAGACCGGGACGTCCCAGAACCACAACGACGCCTGGTTCGTTGGATACACGCCTGAGCTCAGCGCCGCCGTCTGGATCGGCTTCCCCGATGCGCTGCGACCGATGGAGTTCCCCGCTACGCCGTTCTCGATCACCGGTGGCACCTGGCCTGCCGCGATCTGGTCGCGGTTTGCGTCCAGCGCCCTGAGCGGCGTTCCGTTCGGCCAGGTGGCCACGCTGACAGGAGCGGGGTCCGTCACCGTCGACGTGGACCTCTCCACCGGTTTTCTCGCGGGTCCGCTCTGCCCGCGGGGACACGTGCAACGGGTTCGCTTGCCCGCCGACCAGGCGCCCACCGTCATCTGCCCCATCCACAACCCCGAAGGCCTGGGCTCAGTCGGTGCAGCCGTCTCCCCCGATCTCGTTGGGCTCGATCTGGCGCAAGCCGTCGAGTTGCTCACTCTGGCCGGCTACCAGACCGCGGTCTCCTGGGAAGACGGCGGTCCGCTTGCGTCCGGAACGGTGTTCGCGCAAGTGCCCCAGGCGGGGGCTGCCGCACAGCGTGGCTCCGTCGTGAGGGTCAGCGTCGCGGGGCCCGAGCCCGGCTCGACCGTGCCCAATGTGCTGGGGCTTCCCGGAGAGGCGGCAATAGCTCGACTGACCGACGCCGGGGTGGACCACCAGGTCCTGGTGCTGCCCGAATCCAATCCCGAAGACGCCGCTCGTCGCAACGGCGTCGCCTGGAAGCAGGCTCCCGCAGCCGGCACTCCGCTCCCGGATCTCGTCACGATCTGGATCAACCCGTGATCGGGTGGGTCGTCGCGTGCTGCGACTCAGCTTGAAACGGCGACGAACCGCCACAGCCGATCCTGCGCCTTGCTGATACCGATTCGGGGGGTGGCCACGACCGCTCCCGGCTGCGGGGATGCGCCGTCGAGGAGCCGCACCGGTCCGTCGAATACCGACGTTCCGTCGTGCTCTCCGGTGACCGCGAGCGCTTGACACAGCTTCCCGGGGCCATCTGCGAGATGATCCGTCCGACCCCGACGCCGCTCCACCGTGTCCTTCCCGATCACCGGATCGCCTCCCCTCACGAGCACGGCGTGGGCGACGCCCGCATCGCCGACCACCACGTTCATGCACCAATGGAGTCCATAGGACCGGTACACGTAGAGGGTGCCCGGCGGTCCGAACATGCTGCCGTTCCTTGCGGTCCGTCCCCGATAGGCGTGGCTTGCCGGGTCGAGAGCCCCCGCATACGCCTCCACCTCGGTGATGCGGATCTCCACCCGGTCGCCGTCGAATTCGGTGCGGACCCTCCTGCCCAACAACCGCTGCGCAACTTGGGTGACCTCGCCGTCGACGAGCGCCCGCACCCGGTCCTCGGCGTCGCTCACGCCGTCCCGGTGAGATGCAGCAAGAGCGCCTTGAAGGCGTGCATGCGATTCTCCGCCTGGTCGAACACGAAGGAGCGTTCATGCTCGATCACTTCGTGTGCGACTTCCTCGCCCCGGTGGGCAGGAAGACAATGGAGGAAGATGGCCGCATCCCCGGCGGCCTCGAACAGTCGCCCGTCGACGCGGTACGGCGCAAAGAGCGCCTTCCGCTCAGCCGACTCCCCCTCCTGGCCCATCGACGTCCATACGTCCGTATAGACGACGTCGCTCCCTGCGACGAGGCCGGCCGCATCGTGTCCGACTTCCACGGAGCCTCCGGTGCCGTTTGCGATGGCAAGGGCCCTGTCGACGATGTCCCGGGCCGGCTCGAAGCCGTCCGGGCACGCCACCCGGATGTGCATGCCGCTCATCGCGCCACCGATGAGCAGAGAGTGAGCAACGTTGTTGCCGTCCCCGACGTAGGTCAGCGTCGTGCCGGCGATCGGGTCGAAATGCTCCGCGACCGTTTGCAGGTCGGCGAGCGCCTGACAGGGATGGCTGCGGTCCGACAACAGGTTGATGACGGGCGCCTGAGCGCTCGCGGCTACCGACACGAGATTGCCATGGTCGAACACCCGGAACGCGAGCACGTCCAGGTAGCGGTCCAGCACCCGGGCCACGTCCTCGACGGCTTCGCGCTTCCCGAGGCCGACTTCTTCGTTCTTGAGGACGACCGGGTGAGCCCCGAGATCGACACACGCGACTTCAGAGGAGACCCGGGTTCGTGTCGAAGGCTTCTCGAAGAAGAGGCCGACCCTGGCGCCATCCAGCCTGCCTCCGTACTCAGCGGGCGTCTCCTTCACCGCGGCCGCCAGACCAAGGACCGAACGCAGCCCCTCGGGGCGGAGATCGTCGACCATGAGGAAGTCCGCGCTCACGATCGCCCCCGCAACGATCCCCCGGTCGCCGTCTCGACCGCGTCGACGATCCTTCTTCGCACGTCACCCGCTTCCTCATCCGTGAGCGTCTTGGTCCTGTCCCGCAGCATCAGCCGTATCCCCAGGCTCTTGCGACCCGGAGGCAGCGGATCGCCCGTGAACACGTCGAACACGTCGAACGTCTCGAGCACCTCGCCTCCGGAGGCAGCCACGGCGTCGAGTGCGTCACCCACCGGCGTCGCGAGGTCGAGCTCGAAGGCGAGATCGAACAGGGCCGGCGGAAACACGCTGGGAGCGGAGAAGACCCAGTCGTCACGCACACCGACCAGCGGGCCGAGGTCGAGTTCTCCGGCGACGACGCGGCCCTCGATCCCGAAGGCGGCAGCCACGGTTGGATGGATCTCACCCACCACGCCGACCGCGACACCACCAACGACGGCCTCGGCCGCCCTCCCGGGATGGAACGGGGCGCTCGTGACCGATCGCAGCCCCGGATCGGTCACTCGCATGTGCGCCGCCAGCATCTCCCAGAGCCCTGTCGCATCACGAACCTCCGCTTGTCTGCCGTCGACGGCCCAATCTCCGTCCTGGAGACCGACGAGCACGAACCCGAGGTGCTCCGGTTGCTCCGGCAGCTCGCCCCCCTCGTTCATGAAGACCTTCCCGATCTCGAACAGGGCTGCCCCGTCGATATGACGATCCTGATTGACCGCGACGGCCTTGAGGAGCCCGGGGAGGAGGGTCGTCCGCATCACCCCCTCCTCGTCTCGAAGCGGGTTGACGACGCGAACGCCCTCGCGGCGGGGATCGGTGTGGTCCAACCCGAGCGCATCGAGATCCGCCTCCCCTATGAACGAGAACAGCAGCACCTCGTCGTAGCCGGCGCCCGCCATCAGACCCCGCACCTTGCGCACGTTGCGGTCCCCTGCGGGCAGCCCACCGCCGAAACCGGTCGCGACCCGCTCCGGCAGATGGTCGTAGCCGTAGAGACGAGCCACCTCCTCGACGAGGTCGACCGGTCGGCGCACGTCGGGTCGCCTGGTCGGCACCGCCACGACGATCGGGTCGTCACCGCCCACATCGAAGCCGAGACGCTCCAGATAGGTGACTGCGGCCGGCCGCGCCACGTCCACACCGAGCACCCTGCCGATCTCGGAGAGCGGCAGCGACACCACGCGGGGCTCCACTGTCTGTGGATACTCGTCGATCCGGCCGGAGACGACCTCGGCTCCTCCGGCTGCAAGCAGCTGGGTGACGCGGTCCGCGGCGAGATGACAGAAGTTGGGGTCCATCCCGCGCTCGAACCGGGCCGAAGCCTCAGAGCGCAGGCCGAGCCTCTTGGATGTCATGAGGATCGACGCCGGGTGCCAGTACGCGGCTTCGACGAGCACACGCGTCGTTCCCTCCTCGACCTCCGTGTCCGCACCGCCCATCACGCCGGCAACCGCCACGGGTCGGGTGCCGTCTGCAACAACGATGTCCGAGCCGAGAAGGGCGCGCTCCACGCCGTCGAGGGTCATGACCTTCTCGCCCTCCGTCGCCCGTCGGACGACCACGGTGTCGCCGAGCCGGTCGGCGTCGAAGGCGTGCGTGGGGTGCCCTACCTCGATCATCGCGTAGTTGCTGGCATCGACCACGTTGCTGATGGGACGGACCCCGGCGGCCTCCAGTCGCATGCGGATCCAATGTGGAGAAGGCCCGACCGTGACGTTTCGCAACTCGCGTCCGACGAACCTCGGGCAAGCCTCGGCGTCCTCGATGGCGACGGTCACCGTCGAAGCGGGATCGTGCTCGACGACGGCGTAGTCGGGTTCGCGAAGCTCCACGCCGAAGTGGGCTGCGAGCTCTCGGGCCAGCCCCAGCACCGACATACAGTCGGGGCGGTTCGGGTTGACATCCACGTCGAAATAGGTGTCCGGGAGGGGCAGCAGGGAGGCAAAGTCCCCACCGAGCGCATCGCGGGCTTCGGGATACTCCCCGTCGAGAACCATGATCCCCTCGGCATGGTGGCCCAGGTCCAACTCGCGCTCGGAGCAGATCATCCCCTCGGACACGACGCCGCGTATCTTGCGACGACCGATCTCGAAGTCACCTCCGAGAACGGCGCCGGGGACCGCCACCGGCACGATCGCTCCGGCCTCGAAGTTCCAGGCTCCACAGACGATCTCCGACGTCGTGCTCCCGATGTCGACCGTGCACAGTCGCACCTTGTCGGCGTCGGGGTGGAGGCGGACGTCTTCGACCCGCCCCACGACGACGCCGCGGAATGTTACATCGAGGGGACGCATCTCCTCGACCTCGAACCCGAGGCTCTCGAGAGCCGCGGCGACCGCACCGGCGTCTTCGGGGAGGTCGACGAAGTCGCTGAGCCAGCGATAGGTGAGCTTCATCGGAACTGCCTCAGCACACGGACATCCGGGTCGAAGAGATGACGCAGGTCGGAGATGCCGTGTCGGACCATCGCGACCCGGTCCGCCCCCATACCGAACGCAAAGCCCGTCACCTTGTCCGGGTCGTAGCCGACGTGCTCGAAGACGGCGGGATGGACCATCCCGCACCCCAGAAGCTCGATCCAGCGTCCCATCGCGTAGGCGTGGAGCTGCGCGGACGGCTCGGTGAAGGGGAAGTGGTCTGGCTGGAACTTGACCTTCGTGCCAGAGCCGAAGATCTCCCTGGCGAAGTAGGCAAGCGTCCCCTTCAGATCCGCCAGCGTGATGCTCTCGTCTACCGCCAGCCCCTCGACTTGATGGAACACCGGCGAGTGCGTGGGGTCGAGCGGGTCCCGCCGAAACACTCTTCCCGGCACCACCACGTGGACCGGGGGGTCGTGCTCCTCCATGTAGCGGGCCTGCATCGGCGAGGTGTGGGTGCGGAGCAACACCTCCTCTGCCCGCTCGCCGTGGTCGAGATAGAGCGTGTCGGACTCGTGCCGTGCCGGGTGGGTCGCCGGGATGTTGAGCGCTGTGAAGTTGTAGAACTCCGTCTCTGCCTCGGGCCCTCTGGCCACCGTGTATCCGATCGATGTGAAGATGTCGATGATCTCGTTCATCGTCTCCTCGACGAGGTGGAGCGCACCCCGCCGTGGAGCCCTCCCGGGAAGGGTCACATCGACCCGCTCCTCGTCGAGCCTCGTGCGCTCCTCTTCCGCCTCGAGCACCGCACGCTTGGCATCGACCGCGCTCCGCAACTCGTCTGCTGCTGACTGGATCAACCTGCCCGCCTCGGGGCGCTCCTCTACGGCCAGCGTCGAGAGCCCGCGCCGCGCGTCTGCGATCAACGACCTCTTGCCGAGCGCACCAGCCTCGATGCCGGACAGCTCGTCGAGGGACGCCGCGGCATCCACCTCATCGAGCACGGTCTTGCGCACGTCGGCGAGTCGCTTGCTCAGCTCCATGGGGCCGGTCAGGCTAGTCATCGGTCCTGTCGTCTCTCGGTAGATCGGTTGAGGCACAAGAGAAAGACCCGGGTGGTGAGCCCGGGCCGGTCGTGCGAGGAGGGATGGCGTCACACGTCACGGCCGGGCCCTCGAGACCCGGTGAACACGAACGCAAATCGCCGCTCCGTCGTCATCGACGGCACTGTATCGAACGGGTCGACGGCGGGCAAGATGAGCCGCGTCAGGAACGGATCCGGCTTCGCTCGTACAGAGCGATGGCAGCGGCGACCGAAGCGTTCAGCGACTCCATGCCCCCCGGCATGGAGATCGTGAGACGACGATCGGCTGCCGCGACAAGAGCCGGGTCGAGACCATGGGCCTCGTTCCCCACGACGATCGCCACCGGATCAGCGCCGGCGAGGGCGCTCTCGGGCCGGTCACCCGGTTCGGCCACCATGGCGACGATCGTCAGATCCAGCCCGCGCACATCTGCCAGGCCGGCCACCGGAACCGGTGGCGAGATCCAGTGGGCACCGGCCGCAGCTCGCAGGACCTTCGGAGACCACACATCCGTCGTCTCCGGAAGGACGAGCGGCTGCACGCCGAACGCGACCGCAGTGCGAATGATCGTCCCCAGGTTCCCCGGGTCGCCGAGCCCTGCGAGCACGACGGAGTCTCGCCTCAGCGGGGGTGTGGGATCGGGGATCGAGACGACGGCTACAGGACCCGCAGGGTGCTGGGTCGCGGCCGACTTGCGCAACACAGCCTCCGACACGACGACGAGTTCGGTCTCGTCCGGCACGGGGGGAACGGCACCGTCGAGCGTGAGGACGGTCACGACATGCGCATCGGCCGCGACGGCCATGGCGAGCGCGTTCGCACCCTCGACGATGGTCTTGCGCTCTCTGCGACGGACGGAAGCCTGCTGCAGAGCGGCGACGGCCTTGATGAGCGGATTTGCCGTCGAGACGATCGATCGCATCACGGGTCGTCGCCCGTCATCTCGCCGGGGCCTGCTCCTATTCGCTCGCCGCGTTGGCAACCTCGACGAGATTGGAGAACGCTGCGGGATCGCGAACCGCCATCTCGGCGAGCATCTTCCGGTCGACCTCGATCTCCGCGGCCTTGAGGCCGGCGATGAGCTTGCTGTACGTCGTTCCGTTCTGCCGGGCGGCAGCGTTGATACGCGTGATCCAGAGCCGCCGGAAGTCCCCCTTGCGCGCCCGCCGGTCGCGGTAGGCGTACTGGAGCGAATGCATGGTCTGCTCCCGCGCCGTCCGGTAGCGACGGCTGCGCGCCCCTGTGTACCCGGAGGCGCGCTCCAGGACCTTGCGGCGCTTCTTGCGGGCGCCGACCGCTCTCTTGACTCGTGCCATCGCTGCTCTCCTAGCGCCCGAGCAGGCGAGCGGCCCGCTTTGCGTCTCCGGGAGCCAGCGCGGAGTCACCAGCGACCCTGCGCCACCTCCTGGCCGTCTTCTTGTGCCGGTTGTGACCGCGCCACGCCTTGCGACGCCGGATCTTCCCCGTCCCGGTCACTTTGAGGCGCTTGGCGGCGCCCTTGTGTGTCTTCTGCTTCGGCACGTCTCACTCTCCTGCGAGCGGTGTCTCGTCCTCTTCGGTCGCGGTGGCCGCGGCTCCGTCGCCGTCCGACACAGCGGTGTCCGTCTCGGGCGACGCTGCCCCCGTTGCGTCGCTGGCCTCAGACTGCGTCCGTGCCTCGGGTCGCCTCACAGGAGCCAGCAGCATCGTCATCTGCCTTCCCTCGAGCCGGGGAGTCACCTCGACCTCGCCGAGTTCCTCAACGAGGTCTGCGAGACGGTGCAGGATCGCGGCCCCGATCTCGGGGTGCGTCACCTCGCGCCCCCGGAACCGCATGATGCACTTGATCTTGTCACCGTCGGCGAGGAACCGCTCGACACGATGCCGCTTCACCTCGAAGTCCGCATCCCCGATCTTGGGACGGAACTGGACTTCCTTGATGACCGTGCGGGTCTGATTCTTGCGCGCCTCGCGCGCCCGGACCGACTGCTCGTACTTGTACTTGCCGTAGTCCATGAGACGGACCACGGGCGGTCTCGCTTCGCCTGCCACCTCGACGAGGTCAAGCGCCAGCTCATCTGCAAGCCAGCGGGCCTCTTCGATGCTCTTGATCCCGATCTGGCCTCCGTCTGGGTCGACCAACCGCACCTCACGGGCGCGGATCCGGTCGTTGACCCTCGGCTCTTTTGCGATAGGACGAAACCTCCTCGTCGATACGTCGTTTTCTCACGGGTGGTCCCGACAAGCAGAAAGGGCAGCACAAGGCGCTGCCCTTTCAACAAACCTCGGCGCACGCAGTTTCGTGGCTGGGTGGGAAGCAGCTGCCTCCGCTTGTCTCGATTGTCGCCGGCAGTATACGGTTGGCCCGCGGGGTGTCAACGCGCCGCCAGGTCAGCGAGCATCCGCGCCGTCCGGATCGCGGCCTCCGCAGCCTCGACTCCCTTGTTCGTTGGACCGGGTCCGCTGCGGGCTCGGGCATGCTCGGTGCGCCGCACCGTCAGCACGCCAAACCCCACAGGCACCTTCGTGTCGAGCATGACCCTCAGCAGCCCGTCGCGGGCTGCTGTCGCGATGTGGTCGTAATGATCGGTCTCACCCTCGATGACCGCACCGAGAGCAACCACCGCGTCATACCCGGACTCAGCGAGCCGTTGCGCGACGAGCGCTAGCTCGAATGATCCCGGCACGTCGAACTCGTCGATCTCCGCGGCGCCGGCCTTCTCACACACCCGGCGTGCCCCGTCGAGCAGACCCTTGGTGATCTCCTCGTTGAACGACGACCGCACGAGGGCAATCCGCAAGCCGGCTCCATCGACCTCCTCGAGGCCGCGGACGTGCTCAGCGCTCATCTTGAGGGGTGAGATGCCCCAGCTTGGAGATCTTCGTCGCAAGATACGCAGCGGCGGCGTCCGACGTTGCGACCACATGCGGTACCCGCTCCGCGACGTCGACACCGAGCGCCCGGAGCTGACGGACCTTGTCCGGGTTGTTCGTCAGGAGCCTGACGCTCGAGACTTTGAGATCGTTGAGTATCTGCCCCGCGACCCCATAGTGACGGTCGTCCGCGGCATACCCGAGCTGGACGTTGGCTTCCACCGTGTCGAGGCCCTGGTCCTGTAGGCGGTACGCCTCCAGCTTCCCGAGCAGGCCGATCCCCCGGCCCTCATGGCCCCTCGTGTACACGATGACGCCCTCGCCGGCTGCCGCGATGGCGTCCATGGAGGCGTGGAGCTGGCCGTGACAATCACACCGGAGGCTGCCGAACGCATCTCCTGTGAGGCACTCCGAGTGGACCCGTGTGAGGACGCCTTGTCTGCCCGCGACGTCGCCGAGGACCAACGCGACTTGCTCGGAGCCGTCGTGCGCGGAACGGAAGCCGAAGATCCGAAACTCTCCGAAGGCAGTTGGGATCGTCGACTCGACGACTCTGCTGAGAATCGCTTCGGTCCTCCAACGGTGCGCGACGAGCGCCTCGATGGTGATCAGGGGGATGTCGTGGATGGAGGCGAACTCGTGGAGCTGCTCCCCGCGGCACATCGTGCCGTCGTCGTTGACGACCTCGCACAGCACACCG
>JBHHXA010000031.1:0-13582 GCA_046756805.1 Acidimicrobiia bacterium | reverse complement strand
TGTCGGCTGCAGAGGCACCGTAGAAGGTACCGCCGGTCGCCTGACCGTCTTCGAAGATGGCGAAGAAGTTGCCAGACGCGCTCGACTGGGTCAAGCAGACGACGTCGTTGTTGCTCTTAACAGACAGGTCGACGAAGACACCTGCAGTTGCAGAGCTGGTCGTGTTGATCTCGACACTCGGCTCGAAGGCCTTCAGGGTCGCCTCGGTCTCGGTGAATGCACCGTTGTCCGTCCACTCCGCCTTCTCAGAGAGAAGCACGTTGCGGAGATCGGCCTGGGCCGACCGGTCCTGGGCTCGAGCACGGAAGCCGAGGAACGAGGGGATGGCGATGGCAACGAGCACTGCAATGATCAGCACCACAACCATGAGCTCAATGAGCGTAAAGCCCTCGTCCTTCGCAAGACGCTCTCGCATCCAACGCATGAAATGAACCTCCGTGGTTCCGGGGCCGACTTTCGGCCCTCGGGGAGAGATATCGACATTCCCGGTGTCGAGATTGAGTGTTTTCTGTCCACTGCCAACCACACTAGGTAGCCGGGTTGACCGCTCGGGGGGGAGCACGGGCGGGATGGGGTGGACGAAGCGGCGGTGCTCCGCGGCCCCGCAGGGCTCAGGGCCGCTTGGCGAGGAGGGTGCCGCAAGAGCACCAACCTTCTCGAGGCTCGTCGACAGAGTCCCGGGTAAGGAGTGCCGCGGTTGAGTCGCCGAGCCAGAGGCACACCTCTCAGCACCCTCCTACGTGACGAGCCCCGCGATGTTGAAGATCGGGAGGTAGAGCGCGATCAGGATTCCACCTACCGTCACGCCCATGACGACGATGAGGATCGGCTCGATGAGGCTCGTGAGCGCAGACACCGTGGCGTCGACCTCGCGGTCGTAGAAGTCGGACACCTTCTCGAGCATGTCGTCGAGCGCACCCGTCTCCTCCCCCACCGTCATCATCTGGACCACCATCGGGGGGAAGATGGGGTGGCGATGCAGCGGCTCGGCGAGCGACTCCCCCTCGCGAACGGCCTCCTTGACCTCCTCGAACGCCTTCGACATCACCTTGTTGCCCGCCGTCTCGGCGACGATGTCGATGGCCTGGAGGATCGGAACGCCGGTCCTGCTGAGCACGGCGAGCGTGCGGGAGAACCGGCTGAGCGCCGTCTTGTGTGCGAGCCTGCCGAAGACGGGGATCTTGAGCTTGATGGTGTCCCAGGCCACCCGGCCTGTGTCGGTTCTGATCCAGCGCCGGAAGCTGTAGATCCCGCCGCCGATCGTCCCTACGACCGCAAACCACCACTTGGTGAGGAGCGTCGAGATGAGGACCAGCACCTGCGTCGGGAGGGGTAGCGCCGCACCGGAGCCCAGGTCGTCGTAGAGGTTGGTGAAGACGGGGACGACGAAGACGATCATCGCCGTCGTCACCGACACGATGAGCAGGCCGACGACCGCCGGGTAGGCCATGGCCGACTTCACCTTCGATCGCAGAGTGAGGTCTGCTTCGAGCATGTCGGCCAGCCGGTCGAGCGTCTCGTCGAGCACGCCACCGACCTCTCCTGCCCGGATCATCGCGGTGTACAGATCGCTGAAAACCTTGGGATGCCGCTCCATGGCGGCGGAGAGCGAGAGACCCTGCTCGACGTCGTGTCTGACGGTCTCGAGCACCTCGGCGAGTGCGCTGCTCTCGACCTGGTCGACCAGCACGTTGAGCGAACGGATCAACGAGAGCCCGGCATCGACCATCGTGGCGAACTGCCTGCTGAACAGGACGATGTCCTTGGCCTTGACCCTGCCCGAGAAGCCCGGGATCTTGATCTCGGTCTTGAGCGCCGCGGTGCGCTTCTGCTCGACCTTGATCGGAGTCAGGCCCCGCGATCGCAGCGCCTTGACGACGGCGTCCGACGAGCCACCTTCGATCTCGCCTTCACGAAGCTGCCCCGCCTTGTCCCTGACCTTGTAGGCGAACGTGGTGGTGGACTCGCTCATCGCCGGTCCCCCGAAAGCAACGTTTCGAACCCCTCCGGATCTTGTGCGCGCTCCCTCGCGACCCCGTATGCAACACGACCGGTGCGGACGAGCTGCGCGAGCGATGCGTCCATCGTCACCATGCCGTACCTGCCGCCGGCCTGCATCAGTGAGCGGATCTGGTGCACCTTTCCCTCCCGGATAAGGTTGGCGATCGCGGGCACACCCACCATGATCTCGACGGCCGCGACCCTGCCGTCGCCGCCCTTTGTGGGCACGAGTTGTTGTGACACGATCGCCTGGATCGAGCCCGAGAGCTGGACGCGGACCTGCTGTTGCTGGCCCGGGGGGAACACGTCGATGATCCGCTCCACCGACTGAGGAGCGTTCTGTGTGTGCAACGTGGCGAACACGAGGTGACCGGTCTCCGCCGCGGTCAGCCCCATCGAGATCGTCTCGAGGTCGCGCATCTCGCCGACCAGGATCACATCAGGGTCCTGGCGAAGAACGTGGTGGAGCGCCGAGTTGAAAGAGTCGGTGTCTGCTCCGACCTCGCGCTGGTTGACGATCGACATCTTGTGACGATGCATGAACTCGATCGGATCCTCGATGGTCATGATGTGCTCGGCCCTCGTCGAGTTGATGAGATCGAGGATCGACGCCAGCGTCGTCGACTTCCCGGCACCCGTCGGTCCCGTGACCAGGACGAGACCCCGCTTCAACGCCGCGAACTCAGACACGACGCCCGGCATGTTCAGCTGCCGCAGAGGCACGATCTCGTTGGGAATGGCCCGCATCACCGCGCCGATGGAGTCACGCTGGAAGAACACGTTGACGCGGAACCGTCCCTTCCCCGGCAACGGGTGCGAGCAGTCGAGCTCTCGCGCCTCCTCCAGCTGTTCCCGCTGTTTCGCCGTCAGGACGGCGTAGATGAGGTTGCGCAGCCTGGCCGGCGTGAGAGTCCCGTGTCGTTCGAGGGGCACAAGAACGCCGTTGAGGCGGATCTGCGGGAAGGTCCCCACGGCCAGGTGGAGATCCGATCCCCCTCTGTCCATGAGCTCGTCGAGGAGCTCGTTGACGTGAAACTCAGAATCGTCCGCAGCAGTGGCGCGGGTCGGAGCGCTCGCCTCCTCGGCACCCAGACCCTCGTAGGCGACGAGGATGGCGTCCGAGAGCGCCTCTCGGGGCGCCATGGCCAGGATGACGGGAAGCGACGCTGCGGCGCCGACCGCCTCGCGCTTCTCGTCGTTGAGGGGATCGGTGACCGCGACGACGAGATGGCCACGATCGTCGATTCGCAGCGGCAACGCCTGGTGGCGGTGGGCGGCTGCCGGCTCCAGGGAGGTCACGGCCTCGCGCGTCGGAGGAGCGGCTTTGCCGTCGATCGGGTCCCAGAACTCGACCCCGAGATGGATGCTCACCGTCCGGAGGAGGTCGATGTCGCGGACGTCACCCGCCTCGAGAACGAGCTGGATGAGCGACGTGCCGTCGCGTTCCGCGACCTGGAGGTGCTCCTCGAGTGCGTCGCGGTTCAGCAGTCTTCGATCGACGAGGAGCTCTCCGAGCTGACGGTCGGTACGGTGGGCCAGCGTGGTCATTGGTTCTTCATCCCCCTACACCACGATCCTGAGGATCTCCTCGATGGAGGTCATACCGAGGGCCGCCTTGGCCAGGCCGTCGTCGCGCAACGTCCGCATACCCTCCTCGAGGGCGGCGGCACGCAGCACATCGGAAGGGCGGCGCTCGACGATCATGTGCGAGATCTCCTCGTTCACGAGCATCACTTCGATGATCGCCAACCTCCCGCGGTAGCCCGTCTGTGAGCACGCCTTGCAGCCCTCCTTGCGGAAGACCGTCGGTGTCTCTCCGTACTGCTCGAAGTCCCATCCGAGATCATCCAGGGTCTCTCTCGCCGGTGTGTACGGGACCTTGCACTTGTCGCAGAGACGGCGGGCGAGCCGCTGCGCGAGCACGGCATCGATCGACGACGACACGAGAAACGACTCGACGCCCATGTCCACGAGCCTGCCGATCGAAGACGGCGCGTCGTTGGTATGGAGGGTGGAGAGGACGAGGTGGCCGGTAAGTGCAGACTCCACGGCGATCCGCGCCGTCTCGCCGTCACGGATCTCACCGATGAGCACGATGTCGGGGTCGGCGCGCAGTATCGACCGCAGCGCGGTCGCAAACAACAGACCGGCCTTACGATTCACCTGGATCTGGGTGATGCCCTCGAGGCGATACTCGACGGGATCCTCAACGGTGATGATGTTGACATCCTCCCTATTGAGGATGTCGAGCGTCGAGTAGAGGGTGGTCGTCTTCCCCGATCCCGTGGGTCCCGTGACGAGGATGGCGCCGTACGGCTTCGAGTACGCAGACTCGTACCGCTCCATGTTGTAGTCGAAGAACCCGAGATCCTCGAGCCCGGCGACGCTGCCGCTCTTGTCGAGGATCCGCATGACGACCTTCTCGCCGTGGATCGACGGCAGCGTCGCAGTCCGGAGGTCGATGGCCCGACCGGAGACTCGGAGGCTGATCCTTCCGTCTTGAGGGAGCCTCCGTTCTGCGATGTTGAGGTCGGACATGATCTTCACCCTGCTCACCACGGCGTTGGCGATCGAGCGCGGCGTGGTCATCACCTCGTGAAGCACACCGTCGATCCTGAACCGGACCCGCAGATCACGCTCGCCGGGCTCGATGTGGATGTCCGATGCCCGCTCGTTGACGGCGCGAGCGATGATCGTGTTCATGAGCTTGACGACCGGCGCCTCGTCGGCGGCGGCCTCCATGTGCGCACCGGTCTCGTCGGTGTCATGACCCTCAGCCGCAAGCTCCGCGAGATCGGACACCGACTCGTCGAAACGGGACTGCCTCCGGATCGCGTCTTCGAGGTCGCTGCGGGTCGCCACCCTGGGCGAGATGTCGTGACCGGAGACGGCGCGCAGATCGTCGATGGCGAGCACGTTCGCAGGGTCCGCGAGCGCGACGACGAGGCGGTCCTCTTCGAACGCGATCGGGAGCGCGGTGTATCGCTGTTGCAGGTACTCCGGCACGGTGGCGACGGCAGCGGGGTCGATCGACACATCGGCGAGCTCGACATACTCGATGCCGATCTGCCTCGCGAGTGTCTGGACGAGGAACGCCTCCTCCACGAGGCCTTCCTCGAGGATGATCCTGCCGAGCGGCTCTCCCGAGTCCTCCTGCGCCGCGATCGCGGCTGCCAGCTCGTCGGTCGTCAAAAGGCCTTCTTCGAGCAGCAGCGCGCCGAGATGGCGGCCGTCTGGCATGCATCCTCCTCACACCGGGTCGCTGGGAACAGCCTTGTGTGATTTCGGCATTGCCGAATAGGCGCTTGAGACATTCAGGGGTTGGTGAGCAATCCCCGCACGGCCGCGTTCATCGCATCCAGCGGTGCCTCGACACCCGTCCAGAGACGGAACGAATCGGCCGCTTGCGCAACGAGCATCTGAACCCCGGAGGACGTGGGCATACCAGCGGCAGCTACGGCCTGCTCTGCCAGGGTCCTACCCGAGGTGTACGCCATCTCGAAGAGCCCGCGACATCTCGCCAGCACCTGTTCGGGCAAGGTCTCGCCGTCCATGCCGAGCGGTGTCGCGTTCACGACGGTCGCCCCTTCGACACCGTCCCCGAACGGTGTCACCCTCGCCGCCACTCCGACCGCATCGATCAGCTGCGAGGCCGCCCCCTCAGTCCTCGCACTCACCCACCGCGGTCTGCCCTCGAGCGCGACGAGGGCGGCTGCCGCGGCCCCACCGGCTCCGAGCACGAGCACCGGACCTTCCGGGTCGAGTCGTGCGGCCCTCCAGGCGGACGCGATGCCGGAGACGTCTGTGTTGTGACCGACGACGGACGCACCAACCCGCACCAGGGTGTTGGCCGCACCGGCTCGTGCCGCAGACTCCGTGCCGCGGTCGCTCAGCTCACAGGCAAGCTGCTTGTGCGGCATCGTGACGTTGGCGCCGTCGAGCGTGCCCCTACGCAGCTCGTCGATCGCTCCTGCCAGACCGGCGGCATCGACCTCGATCGCGTCGTACGACCCGGCGATGTGCGCCGCCTCGAGGGCCGCGGTGTGGATGGCAGGGGACAGGGAGCGGGCGACCGGGCTGCCGAAGAGCGCGAGCCTCATGGAAGAACGCCGGCCTCCCTGGCGGCCGCAACCTTTGCATTGTGCTCTTCGAGCGTCACCGAGAAGCCGTGGGAGCCGTCCTCGTCCACCAGGACGTAGTAACGAAACTCGGTATCGGCCGGGTTCGCTGCGGCCTCGATGGAAGCGCGCCGCACACCGCCGATCGGCGTCGGGGGGAGTCCCGAGATCTGATAGGTGTTGTAGGGGGAGTCGATTTCGAGATCGCTGTCGAGCACCCGGCCCCGGTTCTCGCCGATCGCATAGATCACAGTCGCATCGATCTGGAGCAGGCCGCCGTCCGAGAGCCGGTTGTGGATGACGGACGAGATGAGCGCCCGATCCTCCGGGAGCTTCGCTTCGCGCTCGATGAGCGAGGCGATGATGATCGCTTCGTATCTCGTCAGCTCCCCGAGGTCGAACGTCTCCCAGTCGATGGTGTCGACCCGGGTCTCGAGGGTCCTCGCCATCCGCTGCAGGATCTCCGCCGGCGTGGCATCGGCCCGGAACTCGTAGGTGTCGGAGAACAGCAAGCCCTCCCACCGTGCGATGTCGGGCACGCCCTCGGGCACCTCATCGGGGAAGAACGATGAGAACACAGATCCGTTGCCCAGGACCTCGTCCAAGTCGGCGCGTGCGTATGGGGTCTGCTCGGCGACTGAATCGAGCATCGCCTCTATGCGGAGACCCTCGACGACCTGTATCCGGTACACCTCGACGGGAGCAGGGCCGGCCACGAGGCTCTCGATGAGCGAGTCGTGGCCCGCTCCCGCGATGAGCACGTATTTGCCCGCCTTCAGTTCCGATGCCCGGCCGCTACGTCGAATGGCAAGTTCGAATGCCGAACCGTCCTCGACCACGCCCTGGTCCTCGAGCAGGGTGGCGATGGCTCGAGCGGTGGCACCGGGAGGCACGTCGACCGACACCTCGGCCCCGGCAGCGACGGCACCGCCATCCGGATCGGGCGAGACTTGAACGGCAGACCGCTTCGCAAAGTCCCGCCCGACGAAGAACACCACCACGATGAGCACCGCGATCAGGAGACCCTTGGCGATCCGCCATCCCCAATGGGGGGGCGGGGGCGGCTCGTACGGCTCGAGCCGGTGCGGCGTCAGGGGTGGAGACGTCAACTCGACCCCTGCCTGCGGCGATCGAGATAACCCTGGAGCATCACCGCGGCTGCGACCTTGTCCCGCGCCTCACGCCGGCCGGATCGCCGCACCCTGCCTTCGAGCAGCGCCTGCTCGGCGATGACGGTGGTGAAACGTTCGTCCATCAACTCGACCTCGCATCCCACGTCCCGGGCCAGGTCGCCGGCAAACGCTCGGACGGCGACAGCCGACGGCCCTTCGTCACCGGACAACGACACCGGCAACCCGATCACGACAAGGGAAACGTCGTGCTCGGCGACGAGGTTCCGAACGACCTCCGCGGGCTCCGCCTGCTCTACGTCGATCACGCTGTGCGGCTGGGCGATGATACCGAGAGCATCCGACAGGGCCACGCCAATGCGTTTCGTTCCCGGGTCGAGCCCGAGAACCCGCTGCCCGGTCATCGAGAAGCCAGCGCCTCCCTGGCCACACCGGCGGCTGCGCCCACTGCCTCCTCGATATCGCCGCCTCGCGGTCCTCCGGCTTGCGCCAGCGCGGCATCGCGGCTTCCACCACCGCCGAGCACGGAGGCGCCGGCGGTGACGATGTCGCCGGCAGAGATCCCTGCGTCGACGAGGTCGGACGACACGAACACGACGAGGGCTCCCTTGCCTTCACGAGCCGACCCGATGACGCCGATCCCGGACCCGAGCCGATCCCGAACCTGGAGCGCGAGCACTCGCAGCTCCGTCGCAGCGAGCTCCGCGGCAGTTGCCGCGACGATGCCGCGATCACCGAGGCGTTCGGCGCCGGCAAGCATCGTGTCGGCGAGCCTGCTGCGTGATTGCGCTTCGAACTCCTCGATCCGGGACTGTTGGTCACGAACCCGTGACGTGACCGCCTCGACGGCGCCGATGAGCTGGCCGCGCTGCGCCCGCAGGATGTCTTCAGCCTGCTCCACCTCGCGCCGCATGGACACGAGGTGCTCGTACGCGGTGGTTCCGGTCACCGCCTCGATTCGACGGGTGTTTGCGGCCACGGAGCCCTCGGTCACCAGGATGAGCGGGCCCACCTGCCCGGTCGAGCCCACGTGTGTGCCTCCACAGAATTCGACCGAGTAGCCACCGGCGTCGACGACCCTGACGACCTCGCCGTACTTGTCGCCGAAGAAGGCGATCGCTCCGGCCTCCTCCGCCTCGCTCCTCGTCATCTCTCGTGTCGTCACTGCGGCATTCTCGATGATGCGTTCGTTGACGGTCCGCTCCACCCCGGCCAGCTCATCCGGATCGAGCGCCGCGAAGTTGGAGAAGTCGAATCTGAGCCGGTCGGCGTCGACGAGTGACCCTGCCTGGTGCACGTGGTCCCCTACCACCTGGCGCAGACCCCAATGGAGCAGATGCGTCCCGGTGTGGTTCTTGCGGATCTGTTCCCGGCGGGCACTCGCGATCGACAGCGTCGCGTCTTGCCCGGTGTGCACGTATCCGGCAACGACCCTGCTGCGGTGTCCGTGCACGCCGGGCAACGCGTACCTGGTGTCGTCGACCTCGAGCGCTCCCGTTTCGGTGACGATCCGTCCCGCATCGCCCACTTGCCCGCCGGACTCCGCATAGAAAGGAGTCCGATCGAGAAACACTTCGATGCCCTCGCCCGCTTCGGCCCGGTCGGTGGTCTCTCCCTCTCGCACGATGGCGAGGATCCGACCGACGCCCTTGTCTTCCTCGTACCCGGTGAAGACCGAGACTTCCGTCCCACCGATGAGCTGGACGTACGCCTTCTGTCGCGCGGCATCGTCACCACCTCGATACGCCTCTCGGGAACGGCGGCGCTGAGCGTCCATCTCGACCTCGAAACCATCACGGTCGAGCTCTAGACCCCGCTCGGCGAGGATCTCTGCCGTCACGTCGATGGGAAACCCGTAGGTGTCGTGCAGCTTGAACGCGGTGAAGCCGTCGAGGGTGCTCCCCTCCCCGAGGTCTCCGATCTCCGTGTCGAGGAGCGTGCTGCCCGAGGCGAGCGTACGACGAAACGCGTGTTCCTCGCGATCGACCATCTCAGTGATGTAGTCCGCGTTCTCCACGAGATCGGGGTATGCCTCCCCGAGCACCTCTATCGACGCGGACACGAGCTGCGCCATGACGGGGTCCTTCGCGTCGTGGAGGAACGCGTGGCGGACGCTGCGACGCAGCAGGCGCCGCAGCACGTAGCCGCGTCCCTCGTTGGACGGCACCACACCGTCACCGCTGAGGACGGTCACGGCGCGGCCGTGGTCCGCCATGATGCGAAGGCTCACGTCGGTGCGCTCGTCGTCGCCGAGCCGGAGACTGCACGCTCGCTCCGCGGCCGCGAGCACCGGTCGCACGAGGTCGGTCTCGAATACCGACGTCACATCCTGCATGAGAACCGCAAAGCGCTCCAGACCGAGCCCGGTATCGATGTTCCTCTTGGGAAGATCACCAACGACGTGGAACGGCTCGTCCTGGACGTTCTGCATGAACACGAGGTTCCAGAACTCCATGAAGCGCTCTTCATCGACGACGGGGCCACCGTCCGGACCGTGATCGGGACCCTTGTCGTAGAACAGCTCCGACGACGGTCCGCAAGGACCGGGCACGCCCATGTGCCAGAAGTTGTCCTCGCCGCGCCGCTGGACGTGTTCGGGGTCGACTCCGACGCCGTCGATCCAGATCTCCGCCGCTTCGTCGTCGGTGTGATGAACCGTGTACCAGATTCGGTCGGGATCCAGCCCGAATCCTTCGGTGGCCAGCTCGTAGGCCCAGGGAATGGCCCCTTCCTTGAAATAGTCGCCGAAGGAGAAGTTCCCGAGCATCTCGAAGAAGGTGATGTGACGCGCCGTGGTCCCCACCACGTCGATGTCGGAGGTACGGGCGCACTTCTGCGAGGAAACCGCCCGATCGTATGGGGCGGACTCCTCGCCGAGCATGTAGGGCTTGAACGGAACCATGCCCGCGCTCGTCAGCAGCAGCGTGGGGTCGATCGGGATGAGTGATGCGCTGGGCACGATCTCGTGGTCACGCGCGGCGAAGAACTCGAGGAAGGTCCTGCGTATGCGATTGCTGTCCATGGGTCGGCGCAGGTTAGCGAGCGCCCGACGGACGGAGCCGGTACGTCATGAACCAAGCAGACCCCGACACGCAGCACCAAGCCCGTCGAGCGGCACCTCCATGCTCTCTCCGGTGACGAGATCCTTGACCTGTGCGGTGCCTGCCTCCCACTCTGCGTCACCGACGATCACGGCGAGCCGGTGCCCCCGTCTTGCTGCGTACTTGAGCTGTGCGCCGATCTTGCGTGGCTCCGGGTACAGCTCGACGTCGATCCCCTCGTGGCGCAGGCGGTGCGCGAGGGCGATGTGATCGCCCTGACGTTCCATACCGAAGAGCACGACCAGTACCGGCGCCGTCGTGGCGGTGCTCTCGACGAGGTCCAGCTCCTCCATCGCAGCCAGCAGCCGGTCGACGCCGAGAGACGCCCCGACGCCGGGCATGCGCTGCTTGGAGTAGACGGACGCGAGATCGTCGTAACGACCGCCGGAACAGACGCTCCCGATGTCGGGGAGGTCGTCGAGGTAGGTCTCGTACACGGTCCCTGTGTAGTAGTCGAGACCGCGCGCCGTGGACACGTCGAGCCGCACGTTGCCCTCGGCCACACCAGAGCCGAGCATCGAGGACGTCACCACCTCGAGCTCGGTGAGGCCTCGTTCCCCGGTCTCGCTCCCTGCCACCGTCGCGCGGAGAGCGTCGAGCACTTCGGAAACGGCGTCGCCCAGCGATGACAGGCCAACGATCTCGTCCACCTGGCCGTCCGTGGCGCTCGCCACCTCTTTCAGCTCGGCGCGGCCGCCTTCAGCGCCGATCTTGCCTAGCTTGTCGAGCGCCCGGAGCACGGGCACCGTCCGGTCGGCGAGCCCGATCCGCTCGAGCAGCCCCGTCAGCACTCTCCTGTTGTTGAGGCGGATGGTGAACCGCTCGAAGCCGAGCGCCGTCATGAGATCCGCGGTGACGAGTCCGATCTCGGCGTCCGCGGCGAGGCTCTCCGTTCCGATGGTGTCGAAGTCGCACTGGAGGAACTCGCGGTACCTGCCCCTCTGGGTGTTCTCGCCGCGCCACACAGGTCCCACGTGGTACCGCTTGAAGGGCATCCCCAGCTCGCCGGCGTGCTGCGCGACGAAGCGGGCCAGGGGCACCGTGAGGTCGAACCGCAGCGCGACGTCGCGCCCGCCCTTGTCCTCGAAGCGGTACATCTGCTTGTCGCTCTCGTCGCCACCCTTGCCGATGAGAATCTCGCTGTACTCGAGGGCCGGGGTGTCGATCGGGCTGAACCCGAAGGAGTGGAACACCTTCTTTGCGGTGGCGACGACCTGTTCCCGCGGCATCATCATCGCGGGGAGAAAGTCGCGAAAGCCCTTCAACGTGCGTGGCCTGATGCGTTCGTTCATGGCAGCTCCGGTCGGATCAGTCCCCGGTAGGAGCGACACGCTCGGCGAGCGCATCGAGCGCGTCCGCAAAACCATGCGCGCCACGGCGCGCCAGGTTCGCGGGCGTCAGCTTGTCACGGGCCCGTTTCACCTGGACGGCAAGCCATCCGAGGACACCGATCGAGCTGAGCGCCCCGAGCACGAACCACCGCAATCGGACCAACACGGTGTTCAGGCTAGTCAGACGGAGGGTCGGCGACTTCCCCGGAGCGGGGGCGCGCCGGCTTGCCCAATCGGTCATCGGCGGCGGCGATTCGTTCTGCAATCGCCTCTTCGGCGCCACGTTCGCCCGGTTGGTAGACAATTGTGTCTCGCGCCTCGGCCGGCAGATACTGCTGCGCCGCAACACCTCCCGGTGCCTCGTGAGGGTATGCATAGCCCACCCCGAAACCCAGGTCACGCTCGCCCGCCGTTGCCGCCGATCGCAGATGAGGGGGCACGCCGGCCCCAGACGTCCGCTCCACGAGTTGTCTGGCCCTGCCCATCGCCCCGAGCACGCTGTTCGACTTGGGTGCCGCAGCCAGATACAAAGCAGCGTGGGAGAGGGCGTATTCGGCTTCCGGAAGACCGACGACCCGAAGTGCGTCGAACGCGGCGACCGCGATCTGGAGAGCACCTGGGTCTGCGAGACCCACATCCTCGGAAGCGAGCACGATCATCCGCCGTGCGATGAACTGCGGATCCTCACCGGCTTGCAGCATCGAATGGAGCCAGTACATCGCAGCATCCGGATCGGAGCCTCGCACGCTCTTGATGAACGCCGAGATGACGTCGTAGTGCCTATCCCCCGCCTTGTCGTACCTGATGACCCGGCGCTGCATCGCCTCTGCTGCTTCTTCGACTCCGATCGGACCGCGCCTGCCCCGGGCGATGTGTGCCGCGACCTCGAGCGTGTTGAGAGCGAGCCTGGCATCTCCCCCCACCCGCTCCGCGATGGCCGTCCGGCCTCAGGACTCAGAACGGGCGTCCCGCCGAGGCCGCGTACCGGGTCCGAATGCGCCGCACCGAGCAGCTGTGCCACAGCCTCCGGGTCGACGGGTTCTGTGCGAAAGAGCGTGCACCGCGAAACGAGCGGCGAGTTGACTTCGAAGAAGGGATTCTCCGTCGTGGCGCCGATCAACGTCACTGTGCCATCTTCCACGCCCGGGAGCAGTGCGTCCTGCTGGGCCTTGTTGAAGCGGTGGATCTCGTCGAGGAAGAGAACGGTCCTGCCCCTGCCGTCCTCGATACGCTGCCTCGCCAGGGCCAACGTCTCTCGCACGTCTTTGACGCCCGCAGAAACCGCAGACAGCTGGATGAACATCGCTCCCTGAACCGAGAGCCTGGCCAGCGTCGTCTTGCCGGAGCCCGGTGGTCCCCAGAGGATCATCGAGAGCAGACCACCGGATTCGACGATCGACCGGAACGCAGCACCAGGAGCGAGAAGATGTGGCTGGCCCGCGACTTCGTCGAGCGTCACCGGTCGCATGCGGTCGGCCAGCGGTGCGGCTGCCCGTCGACGCTCTGCTCGTTCTCCGGCGAAGAGATCGTCGGCCGCCCCGGTCACGTCCCCTCCTCGTCCTCCCACCGCCGCAGCACTTCCGGGAGCACCTCGATGCCGAGCTCCGCGAGCTGGCCGGGCTCCACCTTGCCCGGCGACGCCGTCATCGGGTCGCCTCCGGTCTGGGTCTTGGGGAACGGGATGACTTCTCGAATGTTGGGCTCGTTGCGGAGGATCGACACCAGCCGGTCGATCCCGAACGCAAACCCGGCGTGGGGCGGCGTCCCGTATCGCAGCGCCTCGAGGAACCACCCGAACCGGGCAGCGGCCGTCTCGGAGTCGATCCCGAGGATGTCGAACACCTGGGCCTGCACCGCGGGATCATGGATCCGGACGCTGCCCGATCCGAGCTCGGAGCCGT
>JBHHXA010000030.1:0-13653 GCA_046756805.1 Acidimicrobiia bacterium | reverse complement strand
GCACCCGCCACGTTGCCTTCCTCGAGCGCTCCACCGAACCTATACCACCGTGCGTGGCGATCACCGTCGGCTCTTCGCATCGGGGTGTCGTTCGATACGGACTAGCCCAGGTGCGCCGGAGGCCCTAGTCGTACCCGGCGTCGGATTGCTCAGGTGCACCGTGCGCCGACCGATGTTCCACAGTGTGGAGAGGAAGGAACTTCGGGGAGCGATGTCTGCGCTCCGAATTACAACCGCGGCCCTGGCCGCGCTTGCATTCGCTTTCGCCCTCGCACCCTCCGCGGCCGCATCGCTGGCTCGGGGTGCGATGGTCGACTACGACCTAGCGTTTCCCGTCGACGGCGAGGTGCACTTCGAGGACAGCTTTGGTGACCCGCGCACCGGCCACACGCACGAGGGCCAGGACCTCTTCGCGACGAAGGGCACGCCTGTGCTGGCGGTCTCGTCCGGTACGGTGCGGCTCGTCAACTGGAGCGCTGCGCCCGGCGCGAGCAAGAGCAGGTGCTGCTCGATTGTGCTGAGCCACGACGACGGCTGGGAGTCGAGGTACCTCCACCTCGACAACGATCGCTCCGGTACCGATGACGGCGAGGGCTGGGGGATCGCAGACGGCGTCGCACCCGGCGTCGAGGTGAAGGCAGGCCGGCTCCTCGGGTGGGTGGGTGACAGCGGCAACGCAGAGAGCACGCCATCGCATCTCCACTTCGAGTTGCGGGATCCTCACGGCACCGTCGTCAACCCGTTTGCGGCCCTGCGGACGGCGCTGGCCGACGCAGATCCGCTGTTGGGATCCACGGCGTTGGTGCGGCGGGGAGCATCGGGCCAGGCAGTCGTTCGCCTCCAGGAGATCCTCATCGAGTTGGGATACGAGCCGGGGTCCGTTGATGGTCGTTTCGGACCTGCCACCGGCGCCGCCGTCGTATCTTTCCAGGAGGACAACGGCCTCGATCCCGATGGGCTCGTGGGCCCGGCGTCGAAAGACGCGATGCGCGACCTCCTCAGACCGTTGCCTGTGCTGCGACGAGGCGATCGCGGAGACGAGGTGGAGCTGCTCCAGGGCATGCTGGCAGAGGCCGGCTTCGATCCCGGCCCCGTCGACGGCATCTTCGGCCGCCTCACGTTCACGGCGGTGACCGGGTATCAAGAATCACGGTCGCTCATGGTCGACGGGATCGTTGGACCCCAGACCTGGGGTGCGCTCCGGATGCGGTGACCGGCGCCCGGCGTCCAGGCACGGGCGTCGTACACTCGACCGCTCGTCTTCGGAGCCCCCTTGGCGCGTCGCTTCTTCGTCGATATCACGCCGCTGCGCAGCTCGCGCCAGTACCGGCTGTTGTTCTCAGGTCAGATCGTCTCGCTGATCGGCCGCCAGCTGACCGTCGTAGCGGCACCCATCCAGGTCTTCCAGCTCACGGGCTCGACCCTGGCGGTCGGTCTTCTCGGCCTGGCGCAGTTCCCCGCACTGTTGCTCGGTTCGATCCTCGGCGGAACGCTGTCCGACGCCATGGATCGGCGCCGGCTTCTCGTCGTCACGCAGGTGCTCTTGGGGGCAACCACGGTGGGCCTCGCGCTGAATGCATCGCTGTCTGCACCTTCGACGACCGCGGTCTACGCACTGACCGCAGCGAATGCGCTTCTCTCGGGGATCGACGCCCCGGCGAGGACGGCATCGGTGCCAAGGCTCGTGCCGACATCCCTGCTACCCGCGGCGTATGCGCTCCAGGTGCTGATGTTCCAGTCGGCGACGGCCGTAGGGCCTGCGATCGCCGGAGTGGTCATCGCGCAAGTGAGCATCGCAGCGGCGTTCTGGGTCGATACCGCGACGTTCGCTGTGGCGTTGCTGACCCTCCTCCTCATGAAGCCGCTTGCTGCTCCAGAGGATGGGGCACGGCCGGGATTCCGATCGATCGTCGAAGGGATCCGGTTCCTGCGTACCAAGCAGGAGCTGAAGGGTGTCTTCGTCATCGACATCAACGCCATGGTGTTCGGCATGCCTCGAGCGCTGTTTCCGGAGATCGGCATCGAGGTGCTCGGCGGAGGTGCAGCAACGGTCGGGCTCCTCTTCGCGGCACCCGGTATCGGTGCAACGGTGGCAGCCTTGACCTCGGGCTGGGTGGCGAGGATCAGGAGAGCGGGGATCGCGACGACGGTGGCAGTGGTGGTGTGGGGGCTCGGGGTCGCCGCCTTCGGTGTCACGTCCAGCGTCGCGCTTGCCGTCGTCTTCCTTGCTCTGGCCGGCGCCGGGGATGCGGTGTCCGCGGTCTTCCGCCAGACGATTCTCCAGGTGACGACTCCGGATCGGCTCCGGGGACGGTTGTCCGCGGTACAGATCGCCGTCGTGGCCGGCGGGCCGAGAATCGGCGATGCGGAGGCGGGGGTGGTCGCGGCGGGATTCGGGCCACGGATCGCTGCATGGTCGGGTGGCCTGGCATCCGCTCTCGGTGCGATCGTCGTCGCCCGAGTGCTTCCGCGATTCCGGACCTGGACGGTCCCGAACACGGAAACTTCGAGCGAACTTGATGTTCGCGAGTAGCCTCTGTCAGGGTCGAATTCCCGGCCGTGATGAGAGGGACGACGCCATCGACGACTGGCTGACCATCGGTGAGGTTGCGGCCCGCAGCGGCGTGAAGCCGTCCGCCCTTCGGTTCTACGAGTCGCGACGGCTCATCACGTCCGAGCGCACCGCGGGCAACCAGCGCCGGTTCCACCGATCTGTTCTGCGGCGGGTGGCGTTCATCAGGGCCGCGCAGGCGCTGGGGCCGTCACTCGAGGAGATCGGCGAAGGACTCTCATCTCTTCCTGACGGCCGCACACCGACGAAGACGGACTGGGCGCGCTTGTCCCGCGGGTGGCAGATGAGGCTCGACGAGAAGATCGCAGAACTGCAACAGCTTCGCGACGAGCTGACCGAGTGCATCGGGTGCGGGTGCCTCTCGCTCCGTGCGTGTGCGTTGTTCAACCCTGAAGACGAAGCGGGCGGTCGCGGACCGGGGGCGAGATACCTTCTCGGAGACGAGCCCGTCGTTTGACGGTGCCGGCTACCCGGCGGCCTGGACTTCTCGCAGATAGTCGACGAGCAACTGGATCTGCTCGTCGCCCAGCGTGCCACCGAAGCTTGGCATCTCGTCCTTCCCTTCACGGATGCGACGGGCCAGCCGGGAGTCAGATTCCTCCTCAGCATCCGAGCCCGCACCGAGACCCGGGAAGTCCTCTGTGCCTTCGAGATTGACACCGTGGCACCTCGAGCAGCCGAGGAGATAGATCTCGCGCGCCGTCAGGCCTTCAGCGGCGAGCGGGTACCGCCAGCTCGGGTTGTCCGCCGCCTCTTCCTCGAGGGAGCGGAGGAACACGGCGATCGCCCGGACCTGCTCTGCGGTGAGAGGACCACCGTTGTCCAACGAGTAGGCCACCATCTCAGAGCCCGGCACCCCGAGCGAGATGAGCTGCACGATCTGATCCTGGTCGACGGCGTCGAGGAACTGGGTCGTGGCGAGGGCCGGCGCAATGCCGCCCCGACCTTCGACGCCGTGACACGACGCGCAGTTGACGTCGTAGATCTCTGCGCCCTGAAGAGCGAGGCTCGCCTGCTGCTTGACCCTGGTGTCCTCTCGTCTGCCGGGCTCGTAGGAGCGGTAGATGGGGAACACCGCCACGAAGAGCGCGAGCAGTACGAGCCCCGATGCCATCCAGCGGTTGGTCGACACCTCGAGGGCCCGGTCCAGGTCATTGCGGCTCTCTGCCACGCCTAGGCCCCCTCACTGCAGCTCGGGCCGCGTTTTGGTTCGTCGATGGTCTCGACACCGAGAGGCGGACCCGCGGACACTTCCCCGGTGTCAACCTCGACATCGCCGTCGACCACAGTTGCGGAGAACTGCTGCATGCCGCTCGGGGCGGGCCCGGAGCGGTGCTCGCCGAGCCGGTTGAACCGCGATCCATGGCATGGGCACTCGAACTCACCCGCCGACTCGCACCAGGCGACGCGGCATCCCAAATGCGGGCAACGTTGCCACAGTGCGACGACCTCTTCGTCCTGTTTCGTGAGGTAGGTCTGAGCGGCCCTGATGTAGATCGTCGACTCTGTGGGGACCTCCTCGGCACTGGCCGCTCTGACGACACCACCGAGTCCCGTGTCGGCGCGGGACCGCAGGACGTCCCACGACGTCCAGGCACCTGCGCCGCCGATCAGGAGCATGCCCGCCTTCCAGGCCCGCGACAGGAAGTCCCGCCTCCCGAGATCACTCATAGCTCACCGTGCCACTCTTGCCATGGCCAGACCCACTCCCAGTTGGCGCCGCGGAACGCAAACCCGATGAGGGTGAGGACGATCCACACCGCGAGGAACAGGCTGAACGTCCAGACGGCCACCTTGCGAAGACCCGGCCTCGTGGCCGTCGACCGGTCGATGTAGGGCAGTGCGGCCAGCCCGAGCACCACCGCGCTGGGGACGAGGACGCCTGCTACGAGCGGATGGAAGTGGCTGAGGAGCTCCTGAAGGGCGGCGAAATACCATGGTGCCTTCTCGGGATTCGGCGTCTCGAACGGGTTGGCGAGGTCCCGCAGGGGTGCGTCGAACATGAGCGAGATAACGAGTACGAGCAGGAGCGTCGCCAGGGCAACGACCGCGTGGCGAATCAGCAGATGAGGCCACACCATCACGAGGTCCTGGTCCTCAGGGACCTTCCGATCACCGGCGACCGGGACCCCCGGGACCACGCCGAGCACCCTGCGCCCCTCGTGTACGGCCGGGTCGAGGTCAGTCATCGAGCGAACCCGCCTCTTCGGTCTCAGCGACGTCGAGCGTCGAGTCCTTGCGCCATCGCCAGATGTGGATCATGAAGATGCCCGCGGAGAGCAGGGGGAGGACGGCGACGTGGAGGACGTAGAACCGGAGCAATGTCTCGGACCCGACCTGTGTGCCACCCAGAAGTGTCTTGCGAATCGTCCCCCCGAAGAAGGGGACGAAATCAGCCATGGAGGTACCGACCGTCACCGCCCAGTACGCCAGCTGGTCCCAGGGGAGCAGGTACCCCGTGAACGAGAGCAGCAAGGTCAGTAGGAGAAGAACGACGCCGATCACCCAGTTGAACTCGCGCGGAGGCTTGTAGGCACCCCGATAGAAGACGCGGGCGGCGTGGGCGGCAACGGCGAGGACCATCAGGTGCGCAGCCCAACGGTGCGTGTTGCGGATGAACTGCCCGAAGGCCACCTCGGTCTGGAGACCCTGGATGTCACCGTACGCCGAAGCAGGTGAGGGAACGTAGAAGAACATGAGGTAGACACCCGAGACCACGAGGGATCCGAGCAGCACGGCGGAGATGACGCCCAGATACCACGAGTACTTGAAGCCGAGCTCCTTGCGGCGGATCTTCACCGGATAGAGGTGCAGGAGGAAGCTCGACCAGTGGCCTGCGGCCTGATCGCGCCGCGTCACTCGCTCCGGTGAGCGGAAGATGGATCTGCCCACGGCAGACGTGCGGTAGCGGGGAGTCGTGCTCACGCGCCGACCCCCACCGGGGTGTTCTCGGGTCGCAGCGTCCCGGTTCCCGACCACAGGTCCATCGAGAGTGCTCTCGTTGGGCAGCGCTCGACGCACAGAGCGCAGCGGATGCATCGTGACTCGTCGAGCAGGAGAGCGGTGCCGGCAGCTGATGCGTCGCCGAGGTCGGTTCCCGGCACCAACGAGATAAGGTCGTAGGGGCAGACGTCTGCGCAGAGGCCGCAGAGGACGCAGCTCTGCGTGTCGAGCTGGATGTTGGCGAAGCATCGGAGGCATCGCTCTGCTTCCGCTCTTGCCGCCGCTCCGGAGAACCCTGTCTCCACTTCGCGCAGCCCGATCCGGCGGTCGGTCGGGAGCATGGTGATGTCGTGGCGTGGGACCCGGTCGTAGCGATCGTCTAGCCGGTGGAAGCCGTCGAGCCGGGTCATCGTCCCCGGGTCGTCCTCGGGCAGCGTGCGTCCGAACGAGCGGTGGATCTCCGCGGCCGCAGTGCGGCCGTCTGCAACGGCGTCGATCAGGTTGCGGGGGCCGTAGGCCGCGTCCCCGCCGGCCCACACCCGGGCCAGTGTCGTGGCGCCGGTGGCGGGGTCTACCTCGATCGTGCCTCTGCGATCCACTGCCGGTCCATCCGCACCGAGTGCTGCGACATCCACGGACTGCCCGATCGCGAGGATCACCGTGTCGGCCGGGTAATGCTCCACGTCCCCGGGATCGAACTCGGGTGCGAACCTCCCCTCGTCGTTGAAGACCGACCGGACACCCACCGTTGCGATGCCGGTCGATGCCCCGTTCTCGACCTCGATGTGGAGGGGGCCTCTTCTGTGGACGAATCGGATGCCTTCCTCAGAGGCCTCCGCGATCTCGAAATCGGCGGCGGGCATCTCCTCGCGGCTCTCCAAGGAGATGACGGTGACGTCCTTGGCACCCGCTCGGACGGCGGACCGTGCTACGTCGACCGCCTCGGTGAACGCCGCGGCGCTTTCGCCACCAGGCTCTTCAACGCCCTCTCGCCCGTGGGTGGCCTGTTCGTAGAACGAGGCCCGCATGGCGGTGCGAGCGGCATCCATCGCGACGTTGCCTCCACCGATGACCACGACCCGGTCGCCGATGTCCACGTGGAAGCCTTCGTTGACGTTGATGAGGAACTCGATGGCGCGGAAGACGCCGTCTGCGTCATGACCCGGGATGTCGAGCCCGCGCCCCAGCGTCGCACCGAAGCCGAGGAAGACGGCGTCGTGGCGCGCCCGAATCTCATCGAGGCTGACGTCGACGCCGAGACGGACCCCGAACTCGACGACTATGCCCAGATCGATGATCGCTGCAATCTCGGCTCGCAGCACGCTGCGGTCGAGACGGTATTCGGGGATGCCGAGCCGCATCATCCCGCCCAGTTCTGCCGTTGCCTCGTAGATCGTGACCCGGTACCCGAGGAGCCGCAGATCGTGTGCGGCGGCGAGACCCGCAGGTCCCCCACCGACGATGCCAATGCTCTCCTCGAGCTGGAGCCGAACCCCCGGCGCGTGGTCCGGCCACCTGTTCCCCAGCCCCGACTCCACGCCGTATTGATCGGTGACGAACCGTTTCAGCGCCCGGATGGCGATGGGCTCGTCGATGTTCCCTCTGCGGCACGCGTCCTCGCAGGGCGCGGCACACACCCTTCCGCATACCGATGCGAACGGATTGGGCAAGCGGGCGGTGAGGTAGGCGGCAAGATCGTTGCCCTCCGCGATCGCTGCGACGTACGCACCGGCGTTCGTGTTCACCGGGCAGGCTGCCAGGCAGGGGATGTTCTGGTCGTAGTAGGCGAGCCGGCGCGTCATCAGATGGCTCGCCTCCCTTGGGCGAAACGCAGCGCCCACATGCCGGTGATGAGCGCGCCCGCCCAGACGGCCGTGGCGACGACGCCCTGAACTGTCGGGCTCAGCTCGGCAACCGGACCGAGCCGGATGACCCTGCTCGGAAGCCACACGGTGGCGAGAACGAAGTAGGCGACGATGAGCAGGGCCCGCATGCCTGCAGTTCCCCAGCTCATCGTCGCCCTCACTTCGTCAGGTGTTCGTCGGGACCCATGGCTGCTAGCGGACCAGCAGCACTTCGATCCATCCTTTGTTGGAGGATTGGACGTGTTCTGCGTCGTCCCAGCCTTCGGGGCTGTTGTCTGCGTCCCAGTAGGCGAGGGCCATCAGCCCGGTGCCACCTACGGTGAACTGGGCGTCCTGGGAGTCCCCGGTCTGCAGCGGGCGCCGCATCTCGAAGGTCCAGGTCCCGTCGGCCCCGGCGGTGGCGTTGGTGTGGGTGAACACACCCAACAGGCTGTTCTCGGCGCCGGATCCTGCGGGTCCTTCTGTGTCGCCGTCGTCGTAGCGTTCCTCGGGATCGGTGGAGAACTCGTCGTCGAAGTTGCATCCGGCGTCGTTGCCCGCAGGCTTGCCGTCACCGGGCCCCGACACGGCTCCACCCTGGTTCTCACCCACAGCGCACTCGAGCTCCCAGTGCCAGATGTCGACCATCCCCATCGATGGGCCTTCGCCTTCGAGGTCGTCGGTTCCCATGTGGGGACCTGCTGCTGCGTCGATGGCCCACATCACCGATGGTGATGCAGAAAGGTGCGGGTCATCGGCGTTCCAGTCGAAGTCGTCGTCGACGGTCATCAACACATACAGGTACTCACCGTCATGTGCTGCCCATACCGACGCTGCCTTCTCCTCGGAGCTCTCGCCCTTGATGGGCTCCAACGTCATGTCCAGGCCGGGGATCCCCGCCCAATCAGACGCATCACCATCAACCGTGATCGACGCCATCGGAGCGGAGAGCGAACGCATCTCGGGCATGTCGCCCGGTCCCTCCGTGGATCCCGGCGCCTGGGTCGTGTCGGGAGCAGCCGTCGTGGCCAGAACCGTCGTAGTCGCCCCCGCCGTGCTACTCGTTGCATCTCCGGTCTCATCGTCATCGCCGCATGCTGCGACCAGCAGCGCGAATGCGGCGAGAACGGAGAGCCATCGATATCTGTTCATGGAGCCTCCCGGCTAGACATGTTGGGATGGTGTTTGCTCCAACACGCTCAAGGTATGGCGAACGGAGGTCCGCTCACCAGGGGAGGAGGCCAGCCAATGACGTCGACGAACGCGTCTTCGGCTCGGGGCCGAAGGCCCCGGAAAGGGTCAGTCGATCAGACCGAGGCGGAGGGCGACGGCGACGGCCTCCGAGCGCCCTTTGACCCGGAGACGCTTGAAGATCCTCTGCAACGCGGCCTTTGCGCCGGGTTCGGTGATCCCGAGATCGTCCGCGATCTCCCGGTTTCCCAACCCATCTGCGATGAGCGCGAGGATCCTGCGCTCCTGCTCCGTGAGGTCGGGGAGGCTGGTTCCGTCCGGGCCTTCGGCGAGCCGCTTGAGAAGGGTGGCGGTCAGCTCGCCCTGGAGAAAGGAGCCACCCTCGCCGACGGTCCGGATCGCTTTGATCATCTCGTCGCGATCCGCGTTCTTGAGGAGATATCCGTGCGCTCCGCGTTCGATCGCGGCAGTCACCAGTTCCGGCTCGTCGTACATCGACACCATGAGAACGGCTACATCCGGATGGGCAGCGACGATCGCGTCCAGCGTCTCCAGCCCCGACATCCCCGGCATCCGTACGTCGAGCAGCACGACGTCCGCCTCGATCTCCTCCAGCGTCCGCAGCAAGGCGGCGCCGTCCGCCGCCTCTCCGACGATCTCGATCGACGGTTCGTTCACGAGCATCCACCGGATGCCATCCCGCACGATGCCGTGATCGTCGGCTATCAGAAGTCGGATGGTCACCCGTCGTCTCCTTCGATCCCGACCCAGGCCCGGAAGAGTGTGCCGGTGCCACGCCGATCCGTCACCCTCAAGCCGCCACCGAGTGCTTCGAGCCGTTCCCTCGTCGTCGTCAGACCGAGACCCGGCGGTGCTGAGATCCCTGCACCGTCGTCCTCCACGTCCACCAGCAGTCTGCCGGCGCCATCGTGCACCCGGATCAGGATGGCGTCGGCGCCCGAGTGCTTCCGCGCGTTCGTCACCGCCTCGCTCGCGGCCCGTAACAGCGCGGCGCGGACGGGCAGCGTCAGGGGCCGGTGCTCCTGGATCTCGATCTCGACCTCGAGGTCGGTCTCGGCGCGCGTCTTGTCCGCAAGCTCCTCGAGGAGCGTGTCGAGATCGAGTTGCTCGACGGAGCCGTGGTGGAGGAGGCGCAGTTCCGTTCTCAGGTTTCCATCGATACTCCGCACCAGATCCTCCAACCCGCCCAGCTCAGAGGCAACGGGTGACGCGGGGTCGATCTGGGACCGGCTGCCCTGGATGCCCATGAGGACGCGGTACAGCGGTTGCCCGATGTCGTCGTGGAGTGCTCCCACGATCCTGTGCCGCTCGTCCTCGCGAGCCTGAGCCAGCGCGGTCAGCTGACGCTCCGCCGCTCGGGCCCTTCCCGTGATGATCCGGGCGTTGGCGACCACGAGCGCGCCCATGAACAAGAAGAGGATCCCGAGGCCGATACCGATGCTGAGCCAGACGATGCGCCTCGTGGCTGCAACCGTGGCGTCGAGCGGGCCTGAGTCCTCGTACACCTCGAACACCCCAGGAACGGGCCCGTCTCCGTTACGGACAGGGATGTAGTACTCCCGCAAGGGCCCGAGCTCGGCTTCGGGTTGGTTCTCCGGACGGGCCAGATCGGGATGGCGGACGGTCACCTCGCCTGAAAAGGCGAGGGTGCGGTCTTCAGAGGCGGGGAACGTCTGCCCGATCAACTCCGGCGCATCGGAGTAGAGGACGAGCCCGTCCTCGGTCCAGAGCTTGACCCGGAGCGTGTCGCCACCGAGCAGCCTCAGGTCGATCGCGGTAGCGAGTGCCTCTAGGTCGGTCTCCGGTCCTCCGGGGATGGGGATGAGGTCGCGTTCCTCGAGATCCTGGGCCACTGCCTGGTACGTGTCCACGCGGGTGTCGGTGAGGTTCCGCTTGACCAGCGCCGGGATGACGAAACCCAGGACGATCGCAACGGCCATCGAAAGGACGATTCCGATCACCGAGACCCGGCCAAAGCCACCGAGCTCGCGCCATTGGGTGCGCAAGGCGACCGCCGCACGTCGTAGGCGCTGTTGGGGCTGGGTCGTTGACATCTGCGAATGATCCTGACTGGTAGCCGACAGGGTAGAGAACAAGTGGTCTGCGGTCGCGAGTGCGGGCGGGCGTGCGCCGGCGCCGCGAGGCACATCCCGGGTCCTTTGGCCCAAGTTGGGGTGACCTTCAGCGCTATCCGGTGCGGCACGCGCTTGTGAAGCTAGTCACAATCTAGGAAACGGGGAGAGACTATGCCGAAGGTCACCCGGCGGACGTTCGTGAAGACGTCTGCGATTGCCGCCGGTGGAACCGCCCTCGCGCGCAACTATCTGTTCGGTCCGCTCGACACCGTGTCCGGTGAGACCGCCCTTGCCCTGCAACCCGTCGTCGAGGACGTCGTACCCACGACGTGTTGGATCGGGAAGCAGGACTGCGGGATGCTCGCCCACCGTGTCGATGGCCGAGTGATCAAGTTCGAGGGCAACCCGGCCAACCCACGCAACGCCGGTACCTTGTGCCCCAAGGGCCAGGCCCAGATCGTCGCGCTCTACGACCCCAACCGGGTCAAGTGGCCGCTGGTGCGCACCAACGCCAAGGGCGGTCCGGGTGAGTGGCGCCGTGCCACGTGGGACGAGGCCCTGCAGCTCGTTGCCGATCAGGTCAACGAGGTCCGGGAGCGTGACCCCAAGGCCGTGCTCTGGCAGAAGGGCCGGAGTAAGGCCAAGAAGTTCTACGACGACGCGTTCGTGAAGGCACTCGGCGCGGCAAAAATGGGCCACGGCGCCTACTGTTCGGACAGCGGGTACCGGGCGCTCGAGTACACGATCGGCACCCATGCAGTGCTCCACCCCGACTTCCGGCACTGCAACTACCTGCTGTCGTGGGGCTGGAACATCACCGGCGCCGGTGGCAACAAAACGTGCTGGCTCCAGTGGCCCCGCCACATGGTCGAAGCCCGCGAGCGAGGGCTGAAGATCGACCACATCGACCCCCGCCTGCGAAGCGCAGGCCCCTTTGCGGACAGCTGGCTGCCGATCAAGCCAGGGACCGATCTGGCGCTTGCGCTGGCGTTGTGCCACGAGTTGATCGCCCAGGGTCATCTCGACCTCCCGTATCTGGCGACGTACACGAACTCGCCGTACCTGGTGAAGCCGGACGGCATGTTTGCCAGGGTCACCGTCGGTGAGGGCGAGGATGCCGAGGATCTCCCCCTGGTGTGGGACGAGGCGGCAGGTGCTGCCGTACCGCATGCAGAGGCAGCGAGCCCTGCACTCGAGGGTAGCTTCGTCATCGACGGCGAGACCGTGAGGCCTGCCTTCGAGCTCTTCAAGGATCACGTCGCCCAGCATTCACCCGAGTGGGCCGCGGGCATCACGGGGCTGCCGGCCACCGAGATCCGCCGGATAGCCACCGAGTTCGGTGAGAAGGCGCGGATCGGCTCGACGCTCGTCGTCGACGGGGTCGAGGTCCCGTACCGGCCGGTGGGGATCATGGCGTATCACGTGTCGCAGCAAGAGCTGGGGTTCCAGGCGATGCGCGCCATGACGATGGTGCCGATGCTCGTCGGAGCAATGGGTGCCGCCGGTGGCCAGCTCTCGGACTACTCGTGGAAGATCCACAAGAACTACCCGAAGTTCGAGAAGCTGACGGTCGACGATCCGCCGTACGACTACTTCTTGAACAAGAGCAAGTACTTCCCGATCAACACCGGGCTTCCCGGTCTCGTCGCCAAAGTGATGCAGGACCCGGCGAAGTACGGCGTGGAGAAGCTGCCGGAGGTGGCGATCCTCCACATGGTGAATCCGCTCTCGTCTTTCGCCTCGCAGTCGGACTTCATGGCGACGTACGGGATGTTCAAGTTCGTTGCGGTCATCAGCCCCTGGCTGTCTGAGACGGCCGACTACTTCGCCGACGTGGTCCTGCCCTCAGCGACCATCGAGAAGTACGAGGGGCCGGTCTCGACGAACAATCAGTACATGGACGGAACGACGCTGCGGATCCCACCGATGGAGCCGCTCTTCGAGTCGAAGGGTGAGATCGACATCTACATGGATCTCACCGAGAAGATGGGCTTGCTGTACGGCGAGGATGGGTATCTGTACCAGGTCAACAAGGCGCTGGGTCTCGTCGACGACAAGGCCCAGTACGGCGTGGACATCAACACCAAGCCGCAGGTGCGCGGCATCTTCGACAACTGGGCCCGCTCCGAGGGCATCGAGCAGGGCGTCGAGTTCTTTGAGGATCCGGCGCACAGCGTGTACATCAAGGGTCCGGTGAAGCCGACGAAGATGTACGGCTATGTCTCTGATCCGCCGTTCGGCGGAGCGATCCACCGGCTGTACGGCGAGAGCCTGCTCGACGCCCAGAACCAGATGAAGGCCAAGGGCGCCGAGGAGATCTACTACCAGGACTACACGGCGCTGCCGACCTGGCGGACTCCGACGATGGACACGTCGCCGGCCGACTACGACATGTACATGATCAGCTACAAGTTGATCGAGCACAAGCAGGCGAGGACCAGCTTCGTGCCGTTGCTGGCCGAGCTGGCGCCCGGGGCCAGGGCCGATCTCAACCCGGAGACGGCGAACCGTCTCGGTGTGGAGAACGGCGACGCCGTCACGATCGAGTCGCACAACGCCGTAACCGGCGAGACGAGGACCGTGGTGTTACCAGCGGCGCTGTGCGAAGGGATTCGCCCCGACACGGTCGGCATTCCCCACCACTTCGGGATGTGGACCCACCCCGTCAACGAGGGCCAGGGCTCATCGCCCAACGAGCTCTACTTCACGGGTGAGGGCTACACGACGAACACGGCGGACCAGTCGTTCCACGTCAAAGTGCGAGTCACGAAGGGAGGTGAGGTCTGATGGCCAAATATGGAATGGTCGTCGACCTCGACCGTTGCCAGGGCTGCAGGGGTTGCATGGAAGCGTGCAAGGTCGAGAACAACACGGCGGAAGCCATGTTCTGGATGTACGTCTTCCGCTTCGAGGAGGGGTCCTACCCCGACACGAAGATGAGCTTCCTTCCCAGATCGTGCCAGCACTGCGACAACGCACCGTGCGTCAAGGTGTGCCCGGTCGGTGC
>JBHHXA010000029.1:0-14207 GCA_046756805.1 Acidimicrobiia bacterium | reverse complement strand
CCGACCACGGCCGCGACGGCCGCAGACTGATCCCACCAACACCGAGGGCTCGGAGGAGCAGCTGAACTCGCTCCCCGAGTACGACGCAGGCCGAGCCGCGCCGGTCCAGGCACCGACCACGGACGGCCGCAAGCTGATCGCGTCTCCTGCGAGGGTCAGGCGCCTTCTTCGAGGTGGCTGCACACCGTCTCGGTGATGAGGCGGGTCACGACGTACGGGTCCATGTTCGCGTTGGGCCGTCTGTCCTCGATGTAGCCCTTGCCTTCCTTGGCAACCTGCCACGGAATGCGGACCGAGGCACCACGGTCGGACACCCCGTAGTGGTACTCCGTCCACGGCGCCGTCTCGTGGAGCCCGGTGAGACGGAGCTCGATGCCTGCTCCGTAGGACCGGATGTGCTCGTCATGTCGTTTCCCGAGCGCCTCGCAAGCCGCGATGATCGCGTCATAGCCCTCCCGCATCTCCGTCGTCGAGAAGTTCGTGTGGGCACCCGCGCCATTCCAGTCGCCCTGGACGGGCTTCGGGTTGAGATGCGCCGAGATGTCGAAGTCTTCGGCGAGGCGATAGAGAAGCCACCTGGCCATCCACAGCTCATCGGACACCTCGACCGGACCCAGCGGCCCGATCTGGAACTCCCACTGGCCGATCATCACCTCGGCATTCGTACCGGAGATGGCGATGCCCGCATCGAGACACGCCTTGGTGTGTGCCTCGACGACATCACGACCCCAGATCTCGTCGGCGCCGACACCGCAGTAGTAGCCACCCTGTGGCGCCGGATAGCCGCCGACGGGCCAGCCGTGAGGGCGCCCGTCCTTGTAGAAGGTGTACTCCTGCTCGATCCCGAACCACGCCTCGTGCTCTGCGTATCGCTCCGACGCCTCGGCGCACGCAGCCCTGGTGTTCGACTCGTGCGCCGTCATGTCTACGTTGAGCACCTCGCTCATGACGAGCACATCGTTGTCGCCCCGAATCGGATCGGGCTTGACGAGCACGGGTCGCAGCACGCAGTCCGAGTTCTCCCCGGGCGCCTGCTCGGTGCTCGACCCGTCGAAGCCCCAGATGGGTGGCTCTGCGCCGTCTTCGACGATCTTCGTCTTCGATCTCAGCTTGCCGGTCGGCTTCTGCCCGTCGATCCAGATGTACTCCGCGCGATGCGCCATATCGAGTCTCCTCTGTGATGTCCATGCGATGCGTCGGACGCACCGACCATATGCTCCACTCGGTCCCTCCACGATGTCAGGCCGGGGTTACGGGCCGGTTGCCGGTTTGTGAACGCTCTGTTTCCGCTTCCGCTCTGGCCTGTTCAGGATTCGCGACCTCGCGTACGATGACGCCGACTCGAGCGGCGCGGCCTGGAGAAGCATGCAGAAACAGCAACAGTACGTCCTACGGACCGTTGAGGAACGGGGGATCCGGTTCATCCGACTCTGGTTCACCGACATCCTCGGCTTTCTGAAGTCGTTTGCGATCACACCCGCGGAACTGGAAGCCGCCTTCGAGGAGGGGATGCGGTTCGACGGCTCTGCCATCGACGGCTTCTCGCGCGACCAGGAAGCCGACATGCTCGCCAGACCCGACGCCACCACGTTCCAGATCCTCCCGTGGCGTGGCCAGAGCGAAGCCGGGGTGGCCCGCATGTTCTGCGACATCGTCACTCCCGACGGCGATCCTTTCGAAGGTGACCCGCGGTGGGTGCTGCGACGCAACCTGGAACGGGCTCACGAACTGGGTTTCAGCTTCTACGTCGGGCCCGAGGTCGAGTACTTCTACTTCGCCGACCAGGGGTCGGACCCACAGGTCCTCGATCAGGGCGGGTACTTCGACCTCACCCCGCTCGACGTCGCTCAGGAGTACCGCAGGATGACGATCACGGCGCTCGAGCAGCTCGGGATACCCGTCGAGTCGTCACATCACGAGGTCTCACCCAGCCAGCACGAGTTGGACCTGCGGCACACCGATGCGATGACCATGGCCGAGAACCTCGTGACGACCCGTCTCGCGGTCAAGGAGGTCGCGATGGAACACGGCATCTACGCGACGTTCATGCCGAAGCCGCTCGAGGGTTACGACGGGAGCGGGCTTCACCTCCACCTTTCCCTCTTCCAGGGCGACGAGAACGCCTTCTCCGAAGCAAGCGACGAGTACGGGCTGTCGAAGGCGGCCTACGGATTCATCGCCGGACTGCTACGTCACGGCCCGGAGATCACCGCCGTGACGAACCAATGGGTGAACAGCTACAAGAGGCTCGTGACCGGCTTCGACGCCCCCGTCTACGGGATGTGGGGCGTCAGGGACCAGACCGCCGTCGTGCGGGTCCCGACCCCGAAGAAGGGGAAGATCGACTCCACCCGCATCGAGTACCGGGCACCGGATCCGGCGTGCAACCCCTACCTGGCCTTCTCGGCCATCCTGTCCGCCGGTCTCGCCGGCATAGAGAGCAACTACCCGATGCCGGACCGCATCAATCAAGACTCCCGAAGCGGCCTCCACCGGCTGCCTACCAGCCTCGCGGACGCGCTCGATGCGATGGAGGCTTCGGATCTCGTTCGAGGATCCCTCGGGGACCACGTCTTCGAGTGGTTCCTCCGCAACAAGCGGCGGGAGTGGGAGCGCTATGCGCACCACGTCTCCCGGTTCGAGTTGGACAACTATCTGCCCGTGCTCTGATGTTCGTCTGTGTCTATCCCCCGACCCCGACGAGTGCGTTGACCTCCTCGCTCCTCGCCGCCGGTTACCAGCCGGTGCCGGTGGAGGACGTCGCGACCGCGGAGTCCCGGATGCCCCGCAGCGGGTGGGCGGCGGCCGTGGTCGAAGTGGTCGAGGATCTCGGCCGGTGCCTCACCATCGCGGGGAAGCTGAGCAACGAGCTGGACCTGCCCGTCCTTCTCGTCATCGACAGGACCATGACCCTGGATGTCGCAGAAGAGACCGGGTTCGGCGACTTCGTCCTCTCACCCGTGGACAGAACCGAGCTCCGGGTGCGCCTCGGCAGGATGCTCTCCGAACCGGTGGCGATCGCAAGCGAGGAGACACTGCGCTACCGCGACCTCGAACTGAACACCGCCACCTATCAGGCGACCGTCGGGGGTGCACCGTGCGACCTGACGTACATGGAGTACGAGCTGCTCCGCTTCCTCGTCGAGTACCCGGGACGGGTGTGGTCACGGGAGCAGCTGCTCTCGAAGGTATGGGGGTACGACTACTTCGGCGGCTCGCGCACCGTCGACGTCCACGTCCGGCGGCTGCGGGCCAAGCTCGGCGAGGAGCGGTCCTCGTGGATCACCACGGTCCGCAGCGTCGGTTACCGCTTCGGCTGAGATCTCAGACACGGGCCCGACGATGCAGCCGGCGCCCCGCAAGTTCCACCCCGCGGGCTCCCTCCTCGAGAGGGTCGACCGCAACGTGTGACAGCCGGCTACGGCCTCGATCGTGCACGGTTGCGTTCCGGCGCGGCTCCCCCAAGCGGCGAGGATCCGCCTCGCGGTGCGCAGGGATGGCTGGTGGTGGTTCGAGTCGCCACCGATGCCCGTGATTGCGATCCCGGCCGGGTCTCTCACCCACTCGCGATGCGAGGGGTCCCGATACACGCCGAGATCCTGCTGACGCCACACGGTCCCACCTCACCCGTGTCGAGGGCGAGACGATCCCAGAACCCGATGGCCATTCACGCTCCGCTCTCGACTCCGGCGGCGCTCGATACGGCTGCTATCCGAACTCGATCCCCTGGGCGAGCGGCAGGTCGAGACTCCAGTTGATCGTCACCGTCTGGCGTCGCATGTAGGCCTTCCAGGAGTCGGAGCCGGCTTCGCGGCCACCGCCCGTCTCCTTCTCGCCGCCGAAGGCCCCGCCGATCTCGGCACCGGAGGTCCCGATGTTGACGTTGGCGATGCCACAGTCGCTGCCCTCCGCGGACAGGAACCGCTCTGCGGACGACACCGAATCCGTGAAGATCGCCGAGGACAACCCCTGCGTCACGCCGTTCTGGATGGCGATCGCTTCATCGAGCGTGTCGAACTCGATGAGATAGAGGATCGGCGCAAACGTCTCGATCTGGAGGATGGGGGCATTCGCGGGCATCTTGATGATCGTGGGCTCGACGAAGAACCCGGGCCCATCGATCACGCCACCGCCCGCAAGCACCTCGCCGCCCTGTTCCTGAGCGATGCCAATCGCGGCAGTGAAGTCCTGCACTGCTCGGGCGTTGACGAGGGGACCCATCAGCGTGTCGGGATCCAGAGGATCGCCAACCCGCACCTGGCGGTACGCCTCGACGAGACGCTTCGAGACGAGATCCGCGATGCCGCGCTGCAGCAGCAGCCGGCGCAAGCTCGTGCAGCGCTGCCCTGCCGTCCCGACCGCAGCAAACAGGGCGCCCCGAACCGTGAGCTCGGGATCTGCGTCGTCCATCACGGTGATCGCGTTGTTGCCGCCGAGCTCGAGGAGGGACCGGCCCAGCCGAGCCGCGACGGCGGTGCCGACTTTCTCGCCCATGTTGCAGGAGCCCGTTGCGGAGATGAGCGGCACCCTGCGGTCGTTGATCATCGTGTCGCCCACGGTCGCACCCCGGCCCACGGCCAGACCGAAGACGCCTTCGAATCCGCTTCCCTCCATGACTTCGTGCACGACCTTCGTCACCGCAATGGAGATCAGCGGCGTCTGGCTCGAAGGCTTCCAGATCATCGTGTCACCACACACTGCGGCGACCATGGAGTTCCAGGACCACACGGCGACCGGGAAGTTGAAGGCGGTGATGATCCCGACCGGTCCGAGCGGATGCCACTGCTCGTACATGCGGTGGCGGGGACGTTCCGAGGCCATGGTGTTGCCGTAGAGCTGGCGGGAGAGACCCACCGCAAAGTCGGCAATGTCGATGGCTTCCTGTACCTCGCCCTCGCCCTCCGCCTGGATCTTGCCCATCTCCAGCGCGACCAGTGCCCCGAGCGGCCCCTTGAGGTCCCGCAGGGCGTCTCCGATGCGGCGGGCGTAGTCGCCACGCACCGGTGCCGGCACCATCCGCCACTCCTCGAACGTCGAGACCGCGTTGGTGATGATCGACTCGTAGTCCTCGACCGAGGCCTGGACGACGCCGCCGATCGGCTGCTCCGTCGCCGGGTTGACGCTCTCGATGACGTCGCCCGACGGGTCGAGCCAGCGGCCTGCATATGCGCCGGAGCTGACGTCCTCCAGACCGAGAGTGCCGAAGATCTCGTCGCGGTTCACGATGTTTCCTTCCGACCGGGGATTGGCCCAAACGCTAGCGGGCACGCGGATCACGATTGCAGCGGCCGTGGCGTCCCCGCGGACGACGGGCGATGCTCAGCGAGCGGCGATCATCTCGATCTCGACGGCGACACCCAGGGGCAGCGCGGCGACACCAACGGTGGAGCGGGCGGGTTTGGATTCAGCGACGAACTCGCCGTAGACCTCGTTGACGGCGCCGAAGTCGCCGATGTCGGTGAGAAAGATCGTGGTCTTGACGACATCGTCGAAGGAGAGGCCGAGGCCGCTCAGGATCGCCTCGATGTTCAGCAGGATGCGACGGGTCTGCCCGGCCACACCACCGTCGACGACGATGCCGGAGGCGGGGTCGACGCCGACCTGGCCCGAGAGGAACACGAACCCGTTGGCTTCGGTCGCAATGGAGTACGGGCCGACCGGGGCCGGGGCGGCTGCGGGCGTGAGGATGGTCTTGGGCACGGCGGTTACCTCCGATACATCGGATCCGACGATACCGCCCCCGGCTTCAGCAGAAGGACTGGCCGCAACCGCAGCTGCGCTGCTGGTTCGGGTTGTTGACGGCGAATCCGCCACCCTGAAGCCCCATGTCCTGGTAGTCGACCACGGCACCGGCGACGTGGGGAGCGCTCGCCACGTCCACGACGATCTTGACGCCATCCTTCTCGGACATGAGATCGGTCTCGTCGATCTCGTCATCGAAGAACAAGTCGTACGTGAAGCCGGAGCAACCACCGGGCTTGATCGCCAGACGGAGCGCAGGCACCGGATCGGCCTCGGGATCGATGAGTCTCTTCACCTTCGCTGCGGCCGCGTCTGTGAGTTCAACGGGGGCGATGACGGGCTCCGTCGTCGGCTCGTTCGTGATCACGTCTTGCGACCTCCTAGGGGGGTCCTGGCTCTCATCCGGTATCTCTCGGTACGTCGAGTGATGAAGTATACGGCTGTGTGACGCCGTGACCGACGGGAGCGATGCTGCGCCACCGCCCGTATACCGGGCGACGAGGCTCCCCTACCATCCGCGCGGTGGTCACCACTGAACAGGTTGAGGCTGCCCTGCGACGCGTCATCGACCCGGAGCTCGGTGCGGACGTCGTCGAGCTGGGGATGATCAAGGGCATCACGATCGGCGACGAGACCGTGACGGTTCGGATAGCGCTGACGGTCGCGGCGTGCCCGTTGCGCGACCAGATCGAATCCGATGTGAAGCGGAAGGTCGGCGCCATGGGAGGCGTCGAGCAGGTACAGGTCGAGGTCGGCGCCATGAGCCAGGAGGAGCGCTCCGAGCTGATGGGCAAGGCCAGGCGTCACGCCAGAGAGAGTGCGGCGCTTACGCGTGTAAGTCCCACGACGCGTGTGGTCGCGGTGTCATCAGGCAAGGGCGGCGTCGGCAAGTCCACGCTGTCGGTGAACCTGGCCGCGGCCATCGCAGACCAGGGATACAGCGTCGGTGTCCTCGACGCCGACATCTGGGGTTTCTCCATCCCCCGCATGCTGGGGGCGCTCGATCAGCAGCTCAGCGCCGGCGAGGACCGCCTCATCCACCCCACCGCGGTAGGCGGCATCCACCTCGTGTCGACCGGGCTCATCGTCGGGGACGAGGACACCGCCCTCATGTGGCGCGGGCTCATGTTGTCGAAGGCCCTGGAACAGTTCCTGCGGGACGTCGCCTGGCCGTCCGACCTCGACTACCTGGTGCTCGACATGCCGCCGGGTACGGGCGACATCCAGATGGCCCTCGCCAGGTTGTTGCCGCAGGCGGAGATGGTCGTCGTCACCACGCCGCAGCAAGCCGCGCAGAAGGTCGCAGCCCGGGTCGCCGACATGGCGCGACGCTCGTTCATGCCGGTCATCGGCGTCATCGAGAACATGTCGGGATTCACGACCGAAGACGGGAAGCAGTACCCCCTGTTCGGAGAGGGCGGCGGACGGGAGCTCGCGGACGACCTCGGTGTGCCGCTCCTCGGTCAGGTTCCGCTCGACCCACAGGTCGTCGAAGGGGGAGACGAAGGTCGTCCGGTGGTTCGGGCCCACCCGGGCGGTCCTGCTGCAACCGCCATCAAGGAATCGGCGCGGCGGCTCACAGAGCTCTTGCCTCCTGCAGAGGACGACACCTGTACATCCCGAATCGCAGTGCTCGCCGAGCAGCTGGAGCGGATGGCCCGCTGAGGCCCACCTATGCGCACAGCTCCGCGACGAGCGGGTAGGGATTGATCGCACCACCTCCGTCTGGATGGAACTCGAAGTGGAGGTGCGGCACCGTGTACCTGGCGTTTCCGGTGTTGCCGACGGTGCCGAGCGCGTCACCCGCCGCCAGCGCGGTCCCGACACCGACCCCCGGCTGCCACGCATCGAGATGGGCGTAGTAGTACTCGTCTCCAGACGGTGAGCGCAGCCAGACGGTGATGCCCCCGAGACCGCGATTGCTCATCCGAATCACCGTTCCTGCCTCGAGTGCGACGAGCGGTGTCCCTCGCACGGCGATCATGTCGACGCCCTGATGCCGCCGGCCCCCGGACCGCGGCGCCCCCCAGGTGTCCACAAACGACGAGGCGCCGTCGACCGGGCAACGCCGGCCCTCACCCCCCGGTGGTGGAGGAGGTGGAGGCGTCGTTGTTGTGGTCGTGGTCTCCGGCGGCGGGAGCGTCGTGGTGGACGGCGGAACCGTGGTGCCGGGTGGCGGTTCGGTCGTCGTCGTGGGTGGAACCACCGTGGTCGTCGGAGCCACCGTGGTGGAGGTCACTGGGGCCGTCGTCGTCGTGGTCGTCGTCGTGGCGTTGCGCCGTTTCTCCTCTTCGCGTCTTCGCCGCTCTTCCTCCTCACGACGTATCCGTTCCTCCTCTTGCGCCGCATAGGCGTTCACGATCGTGTCGTGGGCGGCGTTGGCGGCCTCGAGCTCGCCGAGGATCCGCGTCGCGAGCAACTCTTGCATGGCGGTGACCTGGTCTTGCTCCTCCGCGGCCGCCCGTAGCCGCTCCTGCTGATCGCGATAGCTCTCGCGGAGGGCGGTCAGCCGTTTGAGGACGGCGGTGTCGTTCACTGCCAGCAGATCGAGGTATTGCGACCGGGTCGTGAGATCGCTCAGCGACGCAGCGTCGAACATCGCCACCATGCCCCGATCGCCTGCGGCCACATACCGGTCCCGGATCACGCGGGCCGCCTCGACCCTCGTCGTTCCGATCTCGCCCTGCCGCACATCCAGCTCGACGGAGAGCCGACGCAACTCGTCGAGGAGCTCATCGCCCCTCGTGACGTTTGCGTCGTATTCGGCCGTGGCTTCGGCCAACCTGCTCGCTACCGAACGGCGTTCGGCGTCCGCTGCGGCTACGTCTTCAGGGGTGATCTCCCCCGGCGACTGGGCGGATGCGGGCGCGGCGAGAACGGCGACGAGCAAGAGCGTCGTCCCGAGCCTTCTCACGGTCACTCCTCGACGAGCGTGATGACATCGGTCTCATTCGCTCCACCCGAGCGCCATCGTACCCGACCCTCCGACGCGAGCTTCTTCAACTGCACGACGACCTGGTGGGTGGCTGCGGCTCTCAACGCGGGTTCGACCTCGGCGTACACGACATCCACGATGGCACTCACTGTGCCGGCACCGCCACCTACGGCGCGCAGCACCTGGAGCTCTCGCTCCACACGGTGGTCGATGTACTCACGGACCGCGGCTGCAGCGTCGGGTATCTCGTCGCCGTGACCGGGGTAGAGGCGTCGCGGCGCCAGGTCGAGGACGCGGCGCAAGGACCGCATGTACGCCGCGCCGTCCTCGATGATGACGGTGGACCCGCCCATGATGTGGTCGCCGGTGAACAGCGAGCTACCCACGAGATAGCAAAGGTGGTCCGCGGCGTGGCCCGGTGTGTAAACGGCCACGAGGGAGAACGTCCCCGCGTCGACCGTGTCCCCATCGCGCAGCGTCTCGTCCGGGATGAACATCGGACCCGGAGAGTGGCCGAGGACGGGAACATCGAGTCGTTCGCCGAGCGGGTTCGCACCCGGGGCGTGGTCGGGGTGGGTATGGGTGACGACGACTGCTCGTGGTTCGAGGCCTGCCAGATCCTCGACGATCGCATCCAGGTGGGTGGCGATGACGGGGCCGGGGTCGATGACGACCGCGGTGCGTCCGTCCTCCACGACGTAGCTGTTCGTGCCGGGTCCGGTGTACGGGCCGGGGTTCGGCGCCAGCACCCGCCGGATCGCCGTCAATTGCCGAGCTCCGGGATAGGACGACCCATCTCTCGCGACCGATTCGCCGCACGGAGCAGCGACTCACGATCGAGAGGCTCGTCGCCTATCTCGGCGAAGCCTGGGTCTCCCGGGATCAGGATCTCCAGCGCGCCGTCGGCATCGATGCGGACCCGTGGTTCGTAGGCGGGAACCTCCGGCAGCGAACCGACGTGGGTCAGAAACGCCGCAGGCGTAGAGTGAGCGGCGAGCTGCTCGAGCGTGCGCCGGGTCGGGAAGGGGGTCAGAAGATCTCCCGACGCGGCTTGCGCCGCGGCTTCCGCGGGCCTCATCCACTCCGCAGCGTCGATCTCGCTCGCATCCGGATCTGGGACCAGCCCGTCCGGTACCTCGACCGCGTAGAACCGGGTTGCAAACCTGATGGCAGCGTGAGGAGGCGTGGTCCACTTCGCAAACAACGTCAGAGCATCGCCGGCAAATGTCAGCCCTCTGCCCTCGGCCGCCTCGTACACGGCTGTGTCACCGGGAGGGACTCGAAGCGTGAACGGGTCGGATGTGATCCAGATGCCCACTTCCTCCACGAGCTCACGCAAGCCCCCCGCGATCCAGCGCACCGATTCGGAATCGGGTCCGGGAACGAGCGCAGCGACCCGATCCGAGCCGTCGACGTCGTCGACGACGCCTCCTGGGAACACCCACGTCCCGCCCATGAAGCGGGCCGTCTCGGACCGCCTCACCATGAGGACCTCCATGGCGCCCTCGTGGCAGCGCAGCACGCAGATCGTGGTGGCCGAACGCGGTGTCGCGATCATCCGATGGTGAAGGCCCCGCGACCGTAGCGGCGCGCCAGCCAGCGCCGCAGCACCTCCCTCAGCCGGGGCACGAGGAGCGAGAAACCGACTGCATCGGTGAGGAAGCCAGGCGTCACGAGCAACGCGCCCGCCACGAGAATCATCGCCCCGTGAGCCAGTTCCTTGCCGGGGAAAGTCCCCGCTGCCGCCGCCTCCTGGACACGGCTCATCTGGCCCCTGCCCTGCCGCGAGACGAGGGCAGCTCCGATGAACGCCGTCACGAGGACGACCGCGATCGTCGCACCGAGCCCGATCCTGCTCCCCACGGTGACGAAGAGAGCGATCTCAACGACCGGTGTCACGACGAACACGAGAAAGAGCAGTTGGCCGGGCCGCACGCAGGTGAGACTACCTGTGTGGGTAACCTCCGCGACATGGAGCTGCGTGATCTCCCCGGCGTCGATGCCCTCGTCGACCAGCTCGTCGCAGACCCGTCCCTGGCATCGCTGCCCGCGCCGCTCGTCGCCGAGGTAGCCCGCGAGGCGATCGATCGGGCTCGCGGTCTCATCCGCGACGGAGAGTCCCCGGACCCGGCCGCGGAAGCTGCGGCGCGGCTGCTCCCACTGGCGGCGATGAGGCCGCGCCGCGTCGTCAACGCAACCGGGGTCCTCCTCCACACCAACCTGGGGAGGGCTCCCATTTCGCCGCTGGGGATCGAGGGCGGCATCGCCGTCGCTACCGGCTACGGCAACCTGGAGCTGGACCTCGACACGGGTAAACGTGGAGGGCGCGGCGCGTACGTCAACCGGCTGTTGACCGCACTGACGGGCACCGAGGCTGCCCTTGTCGTCAACAACAACGCCGCGGGGTTGTTTCTCGCTCTGGCCGCCATCGCGGGAGATGGATCCGTGGCCGTGTCACGCGGCGAGCTCATCGAGATCGGGGGCTCGTTCCGGCTCCCGGAGTTGATGCGAGCGACCGGAGCCAACCTGGTCGAGGTCGGCACGACCAACCGCACGCGGCGCAGCGACTACGAGCGCGTGGCGCCCGACGTGGCGGCGATCTTGAAGGTGCATCCTTCCAACTACCGGATCGAGGGGTTTGCGGAAGAGGTCGGCTACACCGAAGCCGCGGAAGTCGCATCGTCCCACGGCATCCCTCTCATCGCCGACATCGGTGGCGGGTTGCTCGACCACCGAACGCCGTGGCTCAACGGGCCTCCTCCCACCTGGGTCGCAAGCGAGCCCGGGGTGCGAATGACACTCGAGGACGGAGCAGGGATTGTCCTGTTCTCCGGGGACAAGCTCCTCGGTGGACCCCAGGCGGGCGTGATCGTCGGGAAGGCCGATCTCGTCGAGCGGATGGCGAGGCATCCGATCGCGCGCGCGGTCCGTACCGGCGCGACGACGCTGGCCATGCTCGCTGCGACGCTGGAGCTCTACGCATCCGGCCGGGGACGAGAGGTGCCGTTCTGGCAGATGGCCTCCCTGTCCGTAGCAGAGCTCGACGCCCGGCACCGCAACGTTCTCGGCGCATCGGGGATCGCGGGTCGCGTGGTCGACGGCGAATCGCTCCCGGGTGCCGGTACGGTGCCCGGCGTCACCATTCCCGGACCGAATCTCGAGCTCGACACACCCGTCGAGGCTTCGTGGAAGGCTCTCGTCACCGCACCGACCCCCGTGCTGGCGAGGCGCCAAGGGAACGCACTTCGTCTCGATCTGCGCACTGTGGAGCCCGACGACGACGGCCTCGTCATCGCAGCGCTCGCCGCGCTCCGTTGACATGCCGATCATCGGGACGGCGGGGCATGTGGATCACGGCAAGTCGACGCTCGTCCAGGCACTCACCGGCCGCGATCCGGACCGATGGGACGAGGAGAAGAGCCGCGGCCTGACCATCGATCTCGGCTTCGCCTGGTCTTCCATCGGCGGCACCGACGTCGGCTTCGTCGATGTACCCGGCCACGAGCGATTCATCAAGAACATGCTTGCCGGGGTCGGAGCAGTGGACGCGGCACTGTTCGTGGTCGCCGCCGACGAAGGCTGGATGCCGCAGAGCGAGGAGCATGCCGCGGTGCTCGACCTCCTCGGTGTCGAGGTCGGTGTGTTCGCCCTGACGAGGATCGACACGGTCGACGACGACCTCGCCGAGCTGGCAGAGCTCGAGATCACCGAGCATGCAACGGGTACGACGCTCGAAGGATGGCCGATCGTCCGCGTCTCGGCACCCAAAGCCACCGGTATCGAGGCGTTGCGTATCGCGCTCGCCGATGCGATCCACGGCTCGGGGCCGAGACCGATCGGGTCCAGGCCCCGACTCTGGGTCGATCGTGCGTTCTCCATCTCCGGCGCCGGGACCGTCGTCACGGGAACCCTCGTCGACGGCCCCGTCTCGAGGGGCGAGGAGTTGACCCTCTGGCCACCCGGCAACCCGGTGCGGGTCCGGGGCATCCAGAGCCATGAGCGGGAGATCGAGCACATCGACCCCGGGAGCAGAGCTGCGCTCAACCTCGCAGGGACGGATCGGGGAGCAGTGGCCCGAGGCGCCATGCTGGGTCGGGACAGTCACTTCCGTACCACAGAAGCCTTCCTCGTCTCCCTGCGGACGGTCCGTACCCTCGAAGCCCCCATCACCGACAGAGGGGCGTATCACCTCCACGTCGGGAGCGGAAGCTGGCCGGTTGCGATCCGCATCGTCGACGAGCCCTCCCACGACTCACCGGGCGCGGCACTCGTGAGAACCAACGACCGCATTCCCCTGGTCATGGGGGACCGATTCATCCTGCGCGAGGTCGGACGGCGTGCCGTCGTGGCCGGTGGCCGTGTCCTCGACCCCCACCCACCGAACATGCGCCGCACCACACTGCGACCCGCCGATCTCACAGCTGCCCTCGATGCGGGACCGGACGCGAGAGCCGACGCCCTGTTGGCGGGCCGGGGTCTCGCGGCTATCGGAGACCTCTCCCGCGACTCCGGTGGAGGGACCCCTCGCACCGGGTTCCAGGCAGGTGACATAGCCATCACAGAGACGGAAGTGGGCCGGCTGGTTCAAGAAGCAGTCCGCCTCATCTCGGGCTACCAGCTGGCGAATCCGCTACGGCCTGGTGCCCCCAAAGCGAGCGTGGCGAGCGCCCTCGAGCTCCCGGTCTCCGTGCTCGAGCGCCTCGCGGACACGACGGACGAGTTGGTCGACGACGGCTCGACCATACGCACCTACGACTACGCCCCGGCATGGGGCGATGCCCAGGAGCAGGCATGGCGGCAGGCCCGTACCGCGCTCATCACAGCCGGGCTCGGGGTACCCCGCGCCTCACAGCTCGGTCTGGACGACGAGGTGTTTCACCTCTTGCTGCGTGAAGGGAAGTTGGTGCGTGTTGCGGACGACCTCGTGTATCTCCCGGAGCAGATCGACGGGATCATCACGGCGCTCGGTGGATTGAAGGAAGGATTCACCGTCGCCGACTTCAGGGATGCGCTCGACTTGTCGAGAAGGCAGGCCGTGCCGCTGCTCGAATGGCTCGACGCAGCAGGATGGACGTCACGCCGTGGAGACGTCCGAACCGTCAGACGGCGCTCTTCGCAAACACGTGACGACGCTCCGCCTCAGTGAGCCCACCCCAGATGCCGTAGGGCTCGCGGATCATCATTGCGTACTCGAGGCACTGGCCCCCGACGGGGCAGATCTCGCAGATCGACTTCGCCCTGATCTCCCGTCGCTCTCTCTCCTCTTTCCTCTCAGTCGTACTCGGCGGAAAGAAGAGATGTGAGTGATTCCCCCTGCAGAGTGCTATCGGCTGCCACGAGCGATCGAGCGGTGTCACCGGCAACGCCTCCCTGGTGTTGTCCCATCTCCAACGGCTGCGAGAAGGTACCTCTCCATTTGTCCACAGGCAAGAGAAAACATCGTAAACACGCGGTCAATGTCCGGAAAACGCCTGGAACGGGCCACGATGTGTCGCCCAGAATCACTTTCATGTGAGAGGCGGATATCTGC
>JBHHXA010000028.1:0-14272 GCA_046756805.1 Acidimicrobiia bacterium | reverse complement strand
CCGCAGCGCCTACGACCACCACCACCGTCGCATTGACGACGACGGTCCGCGCCGGACGGTCGAGATCACGACCTAGCTCCCTTCCGGATCGCCCGGTGCGCCGATCTGTTCCTCCGTAACCTCGGGTCGATGCACGCTGCCCAAGCCGTTGTGGACTGCGAGCAATTGCGCGCGTCGTGGCCCGCCCAACCGGTCAACACGATGTCGGCACTCGCCCTTGTTGCGGTCGGAATGGTGTTCGTCTGGAGGGGACCATCGCGCCTCCGTGTGATCGGGCTCGTGGTGACGGCCACCGGGGCCGGCAGCGTCGTCTTCCACGGAGGACCCTCACGCAGCACCGAGTGGGCCCACGATTCGTCTCTCGCCCTGCTCGTGCTGTCGCTCGCTCTCGTAGCAGGCTCGCGCTGGCTGCTCACTCCCACCGGGGCCGTCGCTCTGGCGGTCGTCTCCGGCCTCGCACTGTGGGTCGCGCCCGGGTTGGCGGAGGCGGGGACGGCGCTCGCGGCCGTGGTCGCGGGGGGACGGGAGCTCGGCGCCGTGCAGTCGCGCCGGCGCGCAACCCTGGTGGCAGCCGCGGCGCTCCTCGCGATAGGAGCGTTTTTCGCCGTGGCAGGCCGTACCGACGGGCTCCTGTGCCGGCCGCCCGCATGGTGGCAACCCCACGCTGCATGGCATCTCCTGGCGTCGGCGGCCCTGTTCGTCTACCTGGGAGGCAGACACCGCCTGTCGACGACGCCGATAGGGTGATCCGGTCATGATCACCACCAACGGCATCAACCATCCGGCCCTCATCGGGCGCAACTACGAAGAAACCGTGCGGTTCTACACGGAGGTGCTCGGGATGCGCCTCGTGCTGGAACAGCCCAACCTGGACGACGAGAACTCCACGCACCTGTTCTTCGAGGCCGGCCCCGGGCAATTCGTCGCGTACTTCGTGCCGAAGACAGGTTCTCTCCCTGATACCCCGACGCGGCACGGTCCCGGTGGGATGCTCCATCTGGCGTTGAACCTCGTCGGATCCATCGAGGACGCCATGGCTTCCCTCGTAGCGGCCGGTGTCAGGTACAAGGGACCCATCGACCGCGGCTACGAGCGATCGCTCTACTTCCGCGACCCGAACGGCGCCGTCATCGAGCTTCTCACCTGGATCACGCCGGTACCGGATCATGTCGAAGAGGGCGATCTCATCCTCGAAGCTCAGAAGCGCCGCCGAGACCGGGGAGCAGGGTTCATCGAAGACGAGGACGTTCGCACCGCGCTCGAAGCCTGGGCGACCGAGTGAGCGACCTCCCCCATGTGGACCTCTCGATGGTGAAAGCCGCCCACGAGCGCATCCGTCCCCACATCCATCGCACGCCGCTGGCGACCTCGTCGACGCTTGATGAGCAGCTCGACGCCTCGGTCGTCTTCAAGTGCGAGAACCTGCAGAAGGTGGGAGCGTTCAAGGCGCGAGGAGCGCTGAACGCAGTCCTCAGTCTCGCCCCCGAGGATGCGGCAGCGGGGGTCGTCACGCACTCCTCCGGCAACCACGGCGCAGCGCTGGCAGACGCCGCGGCCAGGCGAGGCGTCCCGTGCGCCGTGGTCAGGCCCAGGACCGCGCCGTCCGTCAAAATCGCCGCGGTTCGCGGCTACGGAGCCGAGATCGTCCCCTGTGACCACAGCGAGCGGGAGACGGCGTGCGCCGCGGTGAGCGCGGAACGAGGCTCGGTGATCGTGCACCCCTACAACGACCGTGCCGTGATCTCCGGGCAGGGCACGGCCGCGCTGGAGCTCATCGAGGACGTCCCCGACCTGGACGTCGTCGTCGCACCGATCGGAGGGGGTGGCCTTCTCTCAGGCACCAGCGTCGCCGTCCGGACGCTCCTCCCCCGGGCGCGGTTGATCGGGGCCGAGCCGGAGGCGGTCGATGACGCCGCCCGATCGCTTGCGGGCGGTGTGCTGCTGCCGGGAGTGGAGCACCCCGACACCGTCGCAGATGGTCTCCAGACAGGGCTGGGGACCCTCACATTCGACATACTCTCGACTGCCGGGGTCGAGGTGGTCACCGTGACCGAGGACGCCATCGTCGAGGCGGCCCTCTTCCATCTCAACAGGATGAAGTTGGTCGTCGAGCCATCCGGGGCGACGAGCTTGGCTGCGCTGCGCGCTGCGGCTCCTGAGCTGCGAGGCAAGCGGGTGGGCGTCATCGTCTCAGGGGGCAACACCGACTTTCGCTGGATGGCCGGCCTCGCTGGAACCTGACCCTCAAGCCCGGCGCACAACCCGCCGTTGCATAGGCATCGGTGACGCATCGCGTCCCGACACGTTCTAGGTTGCCAGGGAAGGGGCCTGCGGATGGCGTGTGCACAATGCGAAGACGGGTTCAGCCTGATCGAGCTGCTCGTCACCGTTCTCATGATCGGGGTGCTGCTTCCCATCGGCATCGCGTCCTACACCGGGTTCCAGAACCGGGCGCACGATCGCGACGCCCAAGTGGACCTGCGAGGATCCGCGATGGCCGAGAGCGTCTTTCATCTCGACAACTCGGCATTCACCGAGAGCACCTCGGATCTCGCGGCGATCGAGCCGCTCGTCGACTTCAACGTCGCCGGTGATCCCGAGGGAACGGTCCGGGTTCGGATCCAGCCCCCGGGGGAGATCGCAGTGTGCATGTTCAGCCTGAGCCGCTCGGGGCAATGGTGGGCGATGTACCACTCGACGGCCGACGGAAGCCGTTACGGACAGTCCTCACCTGCGGCCTGCAACGCGACGCTGGCGTCCGGGTGGTCGATCGACGGCTGGTAGCGCCACCGCTTCGACGCGGGAGGCTCGATCGGGATTCTTCGTCTGGGCGGGGGATGCCGCTCAGGCCTCGCCCCGAAGCTCTACCCGCCTGATCTTCCCGCTGATCGTCTTCGGGAGCTCGGCGACGAATTCGACCTCGCGTGGATACTTGTAGGGCGCCGTGACCCGCTTGACATGATCCTGGATCTCGCGCGCCAAGGTCCGGGACGGCTCGAATCCCGGTGCCAGGATCACGAAGGCCTTCACGATCTGACCTCGATCAGGATCCGGCATCCCCACGACTGCGGCCTCCGCGACCGCATCGTGCTCGAGGACGGCCGACTCCACTTCGAAGGGCCCGATCCGGTAGGCCGCTGACAGGATGACGTCATCCGCCCTTCCCACGAACCAGATGTAGCCGTCCTCGTCCTCGTAGGCGCGGTCCCCCGTGTAGTACCAACCGTTCCTGAACACCTCCTCATTGCGCTCAGGGTCCCGCCAGTACTCGCGGAACAGCCCCACCGGTCGGGGGTCCGTCCGGATGGCGATCTGCCCCTCGGCATTCGTCGGGAGCACGTTCCCGTCGTCATCGACGATGGCGACGTCGAATCCGGGGGTCGGCTTTCCCATCGATCCGGCCTTCACCGGGAGGCACGGGTAGTTGGCGACGATGTTCACCGTCTCGGTTTGACCGTATCCGTCGTAGATGTCGAGCCCTGTGGCCTTCTTCCAGACCGAGATCACCTCTGGATTGAGCGGTTCACCTGCGGACGTGCAATGACGAAGGGGCGTCCAGTCGTAGTGCGTGAGGTCCATCTGCGCGAAGGCTCGGTATAGCGTGGGCGGCGCGCAGAAGCTCGTGACTCCGAGCTCGCCGATCATGTGGAGCATGCGATCGAAGTCGGGTTTGCCCTCGATGTTCCACATCACGATCGCCGCCCCCAGCCTCCATTGCCCGAAGAGCTTTCCCCATGCCGCCTTCGCCCAACCCGTGTCCGACACGGTCCAATGCACGTCGTCTGCGGTGAGGTCGTGCCAGAAGCGGGCCGTGATCTCGTGCCCGATGCCGTAGGAGGCGTGCGTATGGAGCACCATCTTGGGGTGCGCGGTCGTCCCCGACGTGAAGTAGATGAGGAGCGGGTCGTCTGCCATGGTGCCGGCAGGCTCGACGTCTCGCCCGCCGGCGGACCTCATCGCCGATCCGAGATCGGTCCATGCCTCGCGTTCGCCTCCGACGAGGAGGAGATGGCGCAGGGAGGGGCATGCTCCGGCAGCGTCGTCGACGCGTGCGGCACCGTCCCCATCGGTGACGGCGACTACGGCTTCCGCGGCAGCCACCCGGTACTCGATATCGCGCGCCGTGAGGAGTGTTGTTCCGGGCATCGGGACCGCACCGAGCTTCCACGCCCCGAGGAGGACGGCGTACCACTCGGCGACGCGAGGGAGCATGACGAAGATGCGGTCTCCCTTCGCCACGCCGAGATCGGCGAGGACGGCGGCTGCGGCGTCTGCCGCCCCCATGACCTCGGCGAACGTGAGCCGGTGCACCGTCGTGCCATCCGGCTCCACGGCGATGAGCGCAACCTTGCCCGGCTCTTCCCGAGCCCACCGCTCCACGACGTCCGTCGTGAAGTTGAACCGCTCAGGGACCTCGAGCGAGAACTCTGCCCTGGTCCGCTCGTAATCGGTCATATTCGGCATGGAGACCTCCCGGCCGTCCAGCATACGAGGCGGTGGCGATCGTAGCCCACCGTCATCGGAGCCGGAGCGGCGGCTTTGAGATTCGGCCCGATTCCACCAGACTCAACGCACTTCTCCTATTCCGCAGGTCCGACACCGTGAAGATCATCTCCAGGCCGGCACGGAGCTCCACCATCGCCATCGCAACCCTGGCTTTCGCCGCCTCTCTGACTGCCTTCCCGATCGCGGCGGCCCCGGCGCAGGAGGAGCTTCCCGGTGGCGGCACGTTCCTCGACGACGACGATATGCGAGAGGAAGGCTTCATCGAAGCCATCGCGGCCCGGGGCGTGACGAAGGGCTGCAACCCCCCGGCGAACGATCTGTTCTGCCCGCGGGAGCCCGTGACGCGAGCCCAGATGGCGACATTCCTGGTTCGTGCCCTTGGACTTGGCCCGGGCGATCCCGGCGACCGCTTCACCGACGATGACGACTCGGTCCACGAGGGCGACATCGAGACGCTCGCCGGCGCAGGCGTCACCCGAGGATGCAATCCACCGGACAACGATCGGTTCTGTCCGGATCGGATCGTCAGCCGCGGCGAGATGGCTGCGTTCCTCGCGAGAGCGTTCGACTACCCGCCGCCCGAGATCGGTGATCTCTTCGGCGACGATGACGAGTCGATTTTCGAGAGCGAGATCGACAGCATCGCGGCCGCAGGTCTCACTGCGGGGTGTGGCGTCGCCGCCTATTGCCCGAACGAGCCGATGCTGCGCAGCCACATGGCGGTCTTCCTGACGAGGGCGCTCGGGCTGGTACCCACGCCACCGCCTCCGCGGCCCCGTGTGATCTCCACGTTCACGACGCGCCACAAGTGCTGCCAGTCCCGGGTGACGAACATCCATCTCATCGCAGACACCGTCGACGGCGCGGTCGTGCTGCCCGGAGCGTCATGGTCACTCAACGGCCATGTGGGGAAGCGCACCGTGGAGAAAGGGTACAGGGCGGCAGGCGCCATCGTGGGAGGCGAGCTCGTCTGCTGCGACCATCCCGACAACATCGGCGGCGGAACGAGCCAGTTTGCGACGACGCTCTACAACGCCGTGTTCTTCGCCGGGCTGGAGATCCTCGCCCACAAACCGCATTCGATCTACTTCCCGCGATATCCCCTCGGTCACGAGGCGACGCTCGGCTGGACCTGGCCGGACGTCGTCTTTCGAAACGACACCCCCTATCCCCTCACGATCGAGACGAGTCACACCTCGACCGCCGTTACCGTGACCGTCGTCGGCTTCAACGAGAACCGCAGAGTGGATACCGAGGTCACCGGAAGCGCCACGACCAGTCTCGGAGGTGCGGCAACGGTGACCAGGACCGTCACCTACGAGGACGGTTCACAATCGATCCGCACCTGGACCCACACGTACCGGCCGCTGCCACCGGACGAAGACGAGGGGGAAGAGGGAGGCGGCGGCGGTGACGACGGTGGCTCGGGCGGCGGCGGAGGCGGGCACGTCCCGCAGTGACCGCCGGAAATGCATGGCCGGGTCAAGCGCGTGCGGTACCGTGCCGAAAACTGGAGCATGGCACTGGACGTTGCCCGGGATCTCTTGCAATTCGTGCACCGGGCCGGCTCCGAGCGGAGCGGCGTGCGCGTGGTGGCGGAGCTGTGTCGTCGTATCGGGTCGACGGTCGGGGCGAAACGTGTGTCGGTGTTCCGACTCGACGACGGCGGGTTCGTGCCGCACGTCTCCGAGTACCCCTCTGGTGAGCAGAAGCCGAAGAGCTTTGCCGCATGGAAGGCCGGGAGCGGGTTCGACGGCACCGAAATCGCTCTCTCCATCCGCCTCGGGTCCGGTCCGATCCACATCGACGACCCCTCCGGGCACATTGGGCACGGACTCATCGCCGAGCTCGACATCGGCTCGATGCTGGCCGTCCCGCTCAGAATCGACTCGATGCTCTACGGAGCCATGCTCGTGGAAGGAGACGCGGGAGAACTCGCGGCGCGCGAGAGCGAGATCGTCGATCTCGCCATCGCGGTGTCACTTGCGCTCGAGAGCGCGGTGGTGACGGACCGCGAGGCGCATCGAGCGCGCGAAGCCGAGGCGCTGCTGTCTGCGGCGACGGCGCTCGCAGAGTCGACCGAGCTCAGTCCGGTCCTCGCCTCGGTCGCCATCAACTCCGCACGAGCGACGGGAACCCATCGGTGCTCGATCCTGACTCGTGACGGCTCCGGCGGCTTGCGGCCGGTCATGAGCCAGTACGCCGACGGGCACGAGGACGCCGATGCCTGGGCCCGGTTCCGCTCCGTCGACGCCGTCCTCCCGGCTGCGCTCGACGTGATGGCATCGGGCGAGCCTGCCGTCTTCGACGCACCCGAATCGGCTCCCGACCAGATTCCCCCGGTATGGATCGACCAGTTCGGTGTGAAGACCATCCTCATCGTCCCGCTGGCGGCCTGGGGAGAGACGTTCGGGGTCCTCTTGCTCGATCACGAGACCCGGCGCCCGATCACCTCTCAGCAGATCCGGGTGGCAACGGGGGTCGCGAGATACGGAGCGGCGGCGATCGGGCTCGCCCGGTCGCTCGAGAAGGAGAGGGCTAGTGCCGCGGAGGCGGCCGAAGCCACCGCCTCGCTGCGGAAGCGCGAGGCGCGCGAGCGAAACCTCACTCAGCTGAGCCGGTACGCTCTTTCGGGACGCGACCCCGACAGCTTGATGCGCCAGGCCATCGCGACCGTCACCCTCGAGCTCGGACTCGAGATCGGAAGCATCTTGAAGCTGCGCAACGGAACAGATGTGCTGTCCTTGCACGCCGGTGTGGGTTGGGGACCCGGTGCGGTGGGTGCGGTCGAGGTCGAGCTGGAATCGCTTCTGCCCGACTGGGACGTAGCCAACCTGTCTCGGGAGGCTACGGTCGTACGGGAAGCCGGTGACCTACCTCCGCCCTTCGCAGACGCCGGCGCACAGACCGGGGTGTACTCGCCCCTCGGCGCGGCACCCGCCTACGGCATCCTCGCTGCCCACTCGACGACACCCCGCTCCTTCAGTAGTGATGACGTCGAGTTCGTGGAGGCGGTGGCAAACGTGCTCACGCTCGCGGTCGATCGGTACCGCGCCGATACGGCCGTGCGAGAGAGTGAGCTGCGCTACCAGGCCCTGTACGCGGCCGCCAGCGATGCGATCGTCACCGTCGATGCCGAGCAGCAGATCGTTCTCTTCAACAAGGAAGCAGAGGCCGTGTTCGGCTACGACACAGGCGAAGTGCTCGGCCAAGACCTCGGCCTCCTCATTCCCGAGCAATACCGAGCCGCCCATGTCGGTCTCGTCGAAGACTACGTGTACGGACCTTCTGAGAACCGTCGCATCGGCGACCGGCCGACTCTCGTAGGGTGCCGCAAGAATGGAGAAGAGTTCCCGGCCGAGATCACCGTGTCGCGCCTCGAACTCGGCGCCGAGCGCCTGAGCACCGCAATCGTGCGCGACGTGTCCAAGAGGGTGCTTGCCGAAAATGCGCTCCAGGAGAGTGAGGAACGATATCGGACGCTCTTCGAGCGGTCGCCGGTGGCCATCTGGCAGGAGGACTTCTCAGCCGCAGGACGGTGGTTGGAGACGCTGCGGGCGTCCGGGGTCGAGGACATCAGGGTCTATCTGACGGAGTATCCCGAGGAGCTCGACCGGGGTGTCTCCCTTGTACAGGTCCTCGATGCGAACGAGGCAGCCGTGAAGCTCACCGGCGCCGAGTCGAAGAGCCGGCTGCTCGGTGCGTTCTATCGCGAGCTCGTCGAAGATGAGGTCCGGACAGCCTTCATCGAGCAGTTTGCTGCTCTGTGGGAGGGCCGTGACCGCACCCGCGCCGAGTTCCGGGCCCGCACCTTCGATGGTGAAGGCGTCGACTGTGTCCTGCACTGGACGGCCCGCAGGGTCAACGGCGGCCTCGACCTCGGTAGCGTCATCGTCGCGATCGACGACATCACCGAGCGCAGAGCGGCTGAGCGCAGGATGGCCGAGCTCGCTCGCTCCAAGGATGAGCTCGTTGCTTCCGTTTCCCACGAAATCCGCACACCGCTCACGAGCGTCGTCGGCTTTGCCCAGCTCCTTCACGAAGAGAGCGGGGCCCTTTCTGAAGTGGAACGGACCGAGCTCCTCAAGGCGCTGGTCGACCAGAGCATCGATGTCGCAAACATCGTGGACGATCTGCTCGTGGCAGCCATGGCGGAGGTGGGGCCACTGTCCGTTGCTCAAGTCCCGGTCGACCTGCGCGAGGAGGCGGCTCAAGTGCTCGAGACCTGGGCGGACGGCGCGGCTCATGCGGTGCCGCTGTCCGGGGCGCCGATCCGCTGCGTGGGCGATCCGTCCCGCGTGAGACAGGTCGTCCGAAACCTGGTGAGCAATGCGTTCCGCTACGGCGGCTCCAACGTCCGCATGGAGGTAGGACAACGAGATGGCGCTGGTTTCGTCTTCGTCGCCGACGATGGAGAGGGGCTCGAAGACGCCGACCGCGACCGCGTCTTCGAGGTGTACGAGCGAGGTCCGCAGCAACCGGGTCTCACCGCCGCGCTTGGTGTGGGACTCGGCATCGCACGCCGGCTGGCCCGGCTGATGGAGGGCGAACTCACCTACGCTCGCATCGACGGTGAGAGCCGCTTCGAGCTGTCACTGCCTCTCGCTGCAGTCGGCGACGTCTCCGAGAGCGGGAACGACTCCTCCGAGGAGCCCGTGGGCGGGAATCCGTAGCGGCGGCCTCCCCCCCACACTGTCGCTGTTACGACGTTCCGTGGGTGCCGGGAATGGCCGGGCGACGTTGTCTCAGTGAACCACAGACAACGCCACGCCGGGATCGCCCGGCACAGGATCCTGCCTTGCATACCACCAGCACACCCAGCCGGCCTCCTCGACACGCCGGACCGCGCAATCGCCGGATCGGATCCGGACCGTGATCGAAGCACCCTTCGCCATCGCCTTCGGTGCGGGTCTCGTCGCCACGATGAATCCGTGCGGCTTTGCAATGCTTCCCGCCTACCTGTCGTATTTCATGGGACTCGGCGACGAGGAGACGACCCGGGCCGCCTCGCTGCGACGAGCGCTCGTCATCGGTCTCATCATGTCCGCGGCCTTCCTCGTCGTCTTCGGGGTGTTCGGCCTCCTCATCACCGCAGGGTTCCGGGCGGTGATCGACTGGATCCCCTGGATCGCTTTGACGGTCGGGGCAGTCATCGTCGTACTCGGCATCGCGATGGTGCGCGGGTACGAGCTCACGGTCGCGCTGCCCAAGGCAAAGAGCGGAAGTCAGTCGAAGGGGCTCCGATCCGTCTTCGGCTTCGGTCTCTCCTATGGCTTCGCCTCGCTCTCGTGCACCCTTCCGGTCTTCCTCTCCGTCGTCGCCACGCAACTCACCGCAGCCAGCTTCGTCACCGGGGTGACGACGTTCATCGTGTACGGGCTCGGGATGTCGATGATGCTCATGGCGGTGACGATCGTGCTCGCGACGGGGAAGCAGACATTGGTCAACAGGCTGCGCGCGTCGGCCCGGTACATCAACCGCATCGCCGGCGTGGTCCTCGTCATCGCCGGTGCCTACATCGTGTGGTTCTGGACGACCAGCCTCAGCAGCGGCTCTTCAGCGCTGGCCGACGACGGCGCATTTACGTTCGTCGAGACGCTCTCGCAGCGGGCCACCGAGATCTTCGGCGAGAACGCCGCGCTGTGGGCCCTGGTCTTCGGGGGTCTGATCGCCGCCGTCGCCGCGTATGCCTTCTTCTCCAAGGAAGGCGGCGGAGGCGGAGGAGACGAAGGTGGCCGCCCCCGCCCCCGAGGGCGAGGCAGGGTCGTGGCGGGTGCGTCGGTGGCGGCCCTGCTTTTTGGCTCCTTCGCCGGCTTCCTGGTTGCACGATCGGACGGGGCAAACGATTCGGGCTCGGCTGCCGGTGTCGCAGCTGCTCCACGGGGTCCGTTGGCGCCGAGCAACGTCTTCGGTCTGTTCGACGGCAGCTCGGCGACGTTCGCCGACTATCGGGCCGCCCCGTCGTCGTGAACTTCTGGGCATCGTGGTGCCCCTCGTGCGTGGCCGAGCTCTCCGCAGCGATCCGGCCCGTGCAGTCCCAGGTCGGAGACCAGGTCGCCTTCGTGGGCGTGAACCTGCAGGACCGGCGGTCAGATGCGTTGGAGCTCGTCGAGGAGACCGGTGTCGAGTTCGACCTCGCCGAGGACCCCGATGGTGAGCTGTATCGCGAGCTGGGCGGGATCGCCATGCCGTTCACGATCTTCATCTCGGCAGCAGGCGAGATCGTCGAGGAACACAATGGCCCGCTCACCGAAGGACAGCTCCAGGACAAGATCGCGGAGAACCTGCTGCTCACGACCAGCGATGATTCGGACGTGCTTGCTGCGCCCTCGACGACCACACCCCCGGCAACCACCCACGCACCGAGCACGGGCGCGACGTCTTCGGGCGGCGATGTCATCGTCGAGAACGAGGTGGATCTTCCCCGGGCCCTCGCCAGATTGCAGGGCTGGACGACCGACTGGACCAGGCGCACGATCGATCTCGAGGAGCTGATCTCCGGGATCGGTGCTTCTGATCCCAGGGACATCATCCCGCCACTCGACGACCCTGAGTTCGAGTCGGTGACGGCTGCCGCAGGGTGGCTCGACCCGAGAGAGCCGGGCGTCCTGTTCGAGGTGGGAGACGACGCACGGTTCTATCCGTTGCGGATCCTCACGTGGCACGAGATCGTCAACGGCAACATCGGCGGAGAGCCGGCGGTCGTCACCTTTTGCCCGTTGTGCAACACCGCGGTCGTGTTCGACCCGTTGGTCGACGGAGAGGTGCTCCGCTTCGGCGTCTCCGGGCTTCTCCGCTTCAGCGACCTGGTGATGTGGGACTCGTCCACCAACAGCTTGTGGCAACAGATCACGGGTGAAGGCATCGTCGGCGAGCTCGCCGGGACGCAGTTGTCGTTGTTGCCGTCCTCGGTCGTGCGATGGGAAGACTTCCAGAACGGATTCCCCGACGGCCTGGTGCTGTCACGACAGACCGGGTTCCAGCGCAACTACGGCGCCAACCCGTACGTGGGCTATTCGTCGAGCACGAGGCCATTCCTCTTCGACGGCGAACTCGATGACAGGTTCGCGGCGCTCGAGAGAGTCGTCGGCGTCACGGTCGACGGGCTCGACAAAGCCTTCCCCTTCAGCGAGATCTCCGGCCCCGGTGCAGTGAACGATCTCGTGGGCGACACACCGATCGCGGTGCTCTGGGGTGCAGACACGGCTGATGCCCTCGATAGCGCGAACATCACCGAAGGCCAGGCCGTCGGAACCGGCGTCGCGTTCGATCGCCGGCTCGGCGACGAGGTCCTCACGCTCAGCGCAAACGGCGACGACACCTTCACCGACGCTGAGACTGGAAGCACCTGGGACCTACTCGGAAGGGCCACTGCCGGACCCCTCGCGGGTGAACAACTTCAGACCGCAGTGCACCGCAACGACTTCTGGTTCGCCTGGGCAGCGTTCCACCCCGGCGACCCGGTCTATACCGCTGCCACCGGCTGACCGAGAAGGGCTGAGCCCTCAGTCGTCGTCCGCAAGGCCCTCGACGGCGTCCTTCGCAGCCTCAGCGCCGCTGTCGATCTTGTCCGAGTACTTGCCGCCCGTCTTGTCGTCGACGACATCTGCGACCTTGTCGATCGCACCGTCGATCTTGTCGCCGTGCTCCTCTGCCAGATCTCCGGCCTTCTTCTTGAACTTGTCGAGGAAACCCATGTTCCGTCCCTTCTCCTGTGCTTGCGCCCCCAACGCTACCCGGCCCCGGCCGCTCCCGGGACCACATGGGAGGCCGCGGCGGCCGCGACAGCCGCCAACGTCGACACCGCCGGCCCATGACGGTGATCTGTGAGCGATCCCGCTGAGGTCGACCTAAGGGAGCCCTGACGGCATTCGTGCCGGTGGCCGAGCATCGCAGATCGTCATTCGCTAGTTTGTGCGCAGCGTGACGCCGGGTACATCCGACGGTTCCCTCCGTCACGCTCCACGCAAGAAGGAGGGAACACGCCATGACGACGGCTGACCAGGGCGCACCGGCTGCGCCATCCATCGACGCTCGGCAACCCGTCATCGGGCTGCTGGGAGCACTGATCATCGCGGTTGTGCTCTGGCTCTTGTTCATCCTTCCCGGGATGGAGCGATCTCTGTTCGTGCTGGGGCCGATCTCGACCTTCTGGCTTCCGGTGCTCGCCGTCTCCGCACTCTGGTGGGGTGGCTGGCCGGGCAACAAGCTCGAGGGAGGGCGCTCGGCCGCGGGCGCCGGCAACACGCTGCTCTTCGCAGGATCTGCGGTGGTACTGACCTACATCGGGATGCTCATCGTCGGCCCGACCAGCATCAGCGGCATGTTCACGTCGGGGCTCGAGAGCACCACGTTCCCATGGACCATCCCGCTGGCAGCCGTTGTCTTCGTCGTGATGCTCCAGCTCACGTTCGTCACCGGGAAGTGGCCACTCCACAAGCTCCCGGCGGTGCAGTCGGGCTTCGCTGCTCTGGCGGTGTCGTGGGGAGTCGGTTTGGTGCTGTATTGGCTCTTCGTCGACTTCACCGCGTTCGCTCCACCCGAGGCGCTCGATGGAATCGGAATCCGGAACCCCGGTGGGTTCTGGGGTGCCGACGACTTCGTGGCGTTGCTCCTCTCGATCGTGATCTGGCAGATCGCGCTCACGGTGCTGCTCGGTGGTTGGCCGTTCACGTCGATCAAGTCGGATGGGGCCCGCCTCGCCGCGTTCAACGGTGCGGTCATCGGCGGAGGATGGGTCACGTATCTCATCCTCTCGACGGGCTTCAACGCCGGTCAGATCGCGGCGATCGGTGGTGCGGCGACGGCCGCGATCTTCGTCTGCGCGATGCTGTTCGAGACGTGGCCCTTCCAAGGCGCATCAGCTGCGGTATCCCGCGCCGGCGTCGGTGGCCTTGCCCTGGCTCTCACCTTTGCGGGCTACTTCGGGCTTCGGGGGCTGGCGAACACACTTCACACGTTCCAGGCCGCCCCGGTCGAGTTCTGGGTCGCGGTAGCAGCCCTGAACTTCATCGCGGCAATGGTCATCCTCCACTACGCGGTTTGGGGGCGATGGCCGCTGACACCCCCGGCTCCCCCGCCGGAGTAGCTCGCGGAGCAAAGGGCTGAACTCGCCTTCTGCTCCCGTCGACATCGATATCGAGCCCCTCGGGTAGCCACCCGGGGGGCTCGACGCTGTGACCGTTTGGCGCACCGCCGGCCCTCAAGAAACCGGGTGCGTCGTGCCGATGGTTCTCCCAAGGCGGCACCGGCGTAGGGGTCGGTGCAGGAGCGGAGAGATCGTGAAACCGAATCGGGCCAGACAGCGGATCTGCGGCGCCCTCGTGGCGCTCGTGGTGGCAGTGACCGGTATGGCGCCGGCGGGGGCGCAGGAGGTGCCTCCCGGTGGACAGTTCGTGGATGACGACGGACTCGCCGCCGAGGGCTACATCGAGGCCATCGCGGCCGCCGACGTGACCCGAGGTTGCAACCCTCCCGAGAACGACCGTTTCTGCCCGGAGCGAACGCTCACAAGGGCCGAGATGGCGTCCATCTTCGTCCGGGCACTCGACCTCGCCACTTCATCGTCGGACCACTTCATCGACGACGAGGAATCGGTGCACGAAGCAAACATCGACGCGCTCGCTGGGGCCGGCATCACCGTCGGGTGCAATCCCCCGGCGAACGATCGCTTCTGTCCCGATCGGTTCGTGACCCGGGGCGAGATGGCCGCATTCCTGGCGCGGGCGTTCGCATATACCGACGGTGCCGACAGCGACGCCTTCGA
>JBHHXA010000027.1:0-14323 GCA_046756805.1 Acidimicrobiia bacterium | reverse complement strand
CAGCACCCGGCGCGCCGTTCGCACATAGGCTTCGTCGATCATCGTGCCGTCATTCCCGACGATCACACCTTCTCCCGCGGCCGTGGCCTCGTCGTAGCGGGCGACGACGGTCGCCGCTTCGTCGACCTCGAGCCGGGCCGGAGTGAAGACCTCGTTGACGACGGTCACCTGGCCGGGATGGCTGCAGCATCTTTCCCCGAAACCACTCAGGAGTAGCTGCTCGGTGTCCGCCCGGTAGCGGTCGAGATCGCGAAAGTCGGGATGGACCGGTCCCAGCGGAGGGTCGATGCCCGCGGCAGCAGACGCCCCCATCCCGGCGGCTGTGCCCCGAGACGCCGGTGATCCGACGCTGCGGTCCAGCCCGAGGCAGGCGCCGACGCAGCGCGGCCTCGGGCGTGGGGTGGCCCCCGTCATCCAGAGGGACACTCAGGCGTCATGCCGCGCTCCGCCCCTGATTCGCCTCTGGCGCTGCGTCGCGCACGGCCCTACGTGACACTCCTCGCCGCCGCCCGGGACACGTTGGGCACCAGATGTCTCCCGATGCACCTCGGCAGCCGTGCCACGGTCGCTCCCGTGACGTGCCGGCGCCCAAAGTGTCTCAAGAAGGAAACCCCAGACACGACCACGACGCCGGCACGATGTCGTCGCAACCGGTGTTCGCCGACGGCGCCATCCCGGGTCGGTCGACACCGGTCCCGACGGGAGCCGCGCGGTGACCATGCCCAGTCCGTATGCGGGACGTTCAGCGCCGATCACGCACCGCGATTCGCTCCAAGCGTGCGATCCGGTGACGCCCCCACGGCCGTCCCACGGTCAGTCGAGCACCATCCCGGCACGACGTCCCCGGTCGAGGGTCCGGCGTGCGGTTCGCACGTACGCCTCGTCGACCATCGTCCCGTCGTCGACGACGATGACGCCGTCGCCGGCCGCAACGGCCTCGGCATATCGAGCGACGAGACGCATCGCCCGTGCGACCTCCTCGGACGACGGCGTGAACACCTGGTTGACGATCTCGACCTGCGCCGGATGGATGCATGCCCTGCCTCCGTACCCGGCCGCCTGCAGCTCCTCGCTCCCCCTCCGGTAGGCGTCGAGGTTCGTGAAGTCGGGGTGCACCGGCGCCAGCGGCTGATCGAGACCGGCCGCAGCCGAAGCGACGACCACCTGGGTCCGCAGCGAGGGCCACGCCGGGCCCGATCCGCGAGGGTCCAACCCGAGGTCCGCACCGAGATCGGCCTCTCCGATGACGAGTCGCACCACGGGCTCGGCTCGGGCGATCGCTGCAACGTCGAGGACGGCGGCAGCCGTTTCGATGAAACCGATCACGGGTGGTGAAGGCGGCAGCAAGTCGAGCTCCTCGGCGCTCCTGATCTTGGGGATCACGATGCCCGCCAGGCGTTCTTGGGGGAGTGCAGCAACCTGCGACGCCGTGTCCGCGACGCTGCTGACGCGCACCCAGATGTCGCTCCCCTCGGCGCCCTGCTCCGCGAGCCACTCGGCAACGATCGCCAGTGCGTGATCGCGCCGATCGGGGGTCACAGCGTCCTCGAGGTCGATGATCACGGCGTCTGCGCCCCGCTCCCGGCAACGGTCGAGCCGGGCCCGCTGGTCACCCGGAACGAACAGAAAGCTGCGGGCGCTCACGAGGACGGTGAGGCCTGAAGGGATGGGATTTTCGGCGGCGGCTGGTGCATCGCCCATCGACCCTACCGGGCGGCCGCAGGTCGTGCGCGTCGCATGTTGTCGCAATCGCCGCCCAGCCGCGATCATCGCCTCGATGACCGACCTCACCGATTGGATCGGGTCCGAGCGCACCGTCGCGGAGACGATCGACGCGTCCCCGGTCGCCAAGCTCGCCGTCATCCTCGGCCGCGACGTGCCCGCTGTGGAGACAGGCGGCACGCTGCCCCCGATGTGGCACTGGCTCTACTTCTCCGAAGCCGCCGGCGCGGCCGAGATCGGCGAGGACGGCCATCCCCGGCGCGGGACGTTCCTTCCTCCGGTACCGCTCAGACGGAGGATGTTCGCCGGGAGCCGGACCGAGTTCGCTCGACCGATGGTCCTCGGATCCTCGGTGCGGCTGCGCTCGGTCGTGACGGACGTCTCCGAGCGTGAGGGCCGTTCGGGACCGCTCGTCTTCGTCACCATCCGTGACGTGTACACCGGCGACCGGGGACCCCTCCTCAGCGAGGAGCGTGACCGGGTGCACCCCCCCGCCACGCCCTTGGCCCGGGTGGCGGGGGGGGGCGCCCCCCCCCCAGCGCCGTGGTCGGCGACCGCCAGCTTCGATCCGGTCATGCTGTTTCGGTTCTCGTCCGTCACGTTCAACGGGCACCGTATCCACTACGACCTTCCGTACGCCCGCGACGTCGAGGGGTACCCGGAACGCGTTGTCCACGGCCCGCTGCTTGCGCTGCTGCTGCTCGAATTGGCCCACAGTCACGGCGCCGAAGCACCGAGTCGCTTTGGGGTCCGCGCCAGGGCGCCTGTGTTCTGCGGCGAGGAGGCGCACCTGCGGGGGACCCCATCGCCGACCGGATGCCGACTGGCCGCCTACCGCACGGATGGCACGGCGGCGGTCACCGCGTCCTTCGATCACTGACGCTTCATCGTCCGGTCGTCGGCGCCCCTACGCAAACCTCGCCGCTGTGAGACCCACGATCGAGGTGGCTGCGTGATGCAGATCACACGCTCGGAGATACCCGATATCTCTCGCCGGCGGTGTGCGGTATCGCTCTGGGCGGTGGGTGATCTGGGCGGCGGCTCTCGTCCACGGCTGACTGGCCACGGCTTGGGCTCTGGTTCAGATCAGTGACGAGGAGATTCTGATGCGCAACGTCAAGCTCGAGCGGACGTTGGCTGCAGCCCGGTCCAGCGTGTGGGCCGTGTTGGCCGCGTCGGATGTTCTCTTTGCAGGCTATGCCCCGAGCTTCTCCTGGCGACGACGCTTGTGTTCTGAAACCTCGCCTGTCTCCGCGTAGACCCTGAGATCCTCGATGAAGCGGTCAACGGCCCTACCGAACTGCGACTTCATCATCGGTCCCATGACGACGCCGCGGATCCCGCGAACGTCCGCACTCAGGTTGGATGACACCCGCGCCGCTTCAGGGCCGGCCTCGCGGAGGTTCCAGATGTTCTGCAGGTTGCTCACAAAGCCGGGGAGCTTCTCAGAAGTCGCGCTGTAGCCGATCGTATGCGACTCGACGTCAAACCTGATGATGCGCTCATCGGTTCGCCCGAAGCCCGGCACGTCGCAGATGCGTCCGCCGGTCGGGGCGCCGTCGAGAACCTCGGTTGCCTGGGGATTCGGCTTCGACCAGTTCACGCCGCTCGCCCACGTCCCCACATCGGTGAACGCGCCTGACAGGATCTGCCACAGCTCCTCGACCGTGGCGTCGATGGTTGCTTCCCTCTTCACGTCGATCTTTCCCATGGCCGTCGCGCTCCTTCTTCTGAACTGCTGAGCGCAGACAACCTAGTGGGCGATCCACAGCCATCGACCCCGTTCGCGCACCCGCATCAGGCACCAACGCGGTCGGTTCGTTGGTTGTGGTCGGAGCCTCGCTTGGACGATGTCGTCCAGGTGGCTGCCGCGTCGCTGTGCCGAAAACGCACCATCGGAGGCGTCGAAGCGGCTGAGGCGTTCTCGAGCTGATGACACGAGATCGGCGAGCTGGCGGGTGGGCCTCTTCGTCGTCGCCATCTCTGCCCAACAGCGCCAGTGCGGCGTTGGCCGACTCGAGCTCCTCCGCACAGATCACGACACCCGCGGCGATAAAGAAAGCCAAAGCCACCCGGCACTGCACCCCACCGCTGGGTCTCCCCACCCGGCCTCATGTGGGCACGCAGATCACTCGCTGCGGGCGATATCGACGCTCAGGTCAAGGTGGGCGAGAACGGCACTTGCCTCGGCGTGCGGATGTGTTCGTGAGCGTCTCCGTGCCTCCAACCCGCCGAGCCCACCGGCGGCACGCCCTCTACACTCGCCGGGCACAGTCGCCAGAGCGAGGGAGGAGCCGATGAGCGTGGTTTCGGTTGCAGAGATGCCGGGGCTCGTAGGGCGGGAGCTCGGTCCCTCGACCTGGGTGGAGGTCGGCCAGGACAAGATCGATACGTTCGCCGACGTCACCAGCGATCACCAGTTCATCCACGTCGATCACGACCTGGCCGCACAGACTCCCTTCGGGACGACGATCGCACACGGGTTCCTCACCCTGTCGCTCCTCACCGCGATGTGCTCCGAGTTTGTGGTGAGCCCGCAAGGCGCCGTGATGGGAATCAACTACGGGCTGGACAAGGTCCGGTTCCTCGCACCGGTCAAGTCGGGGTCGCAGGTCAGAGCGCGGGGCCGGATCACCGAAGTCGGCGAGCGCTCTCCCGGCCGCTGGCTCGTCAAGTACGAGGTCACCGTCGAGATCGAGGGAGAGGACAAGCCGGCGCTCCTGGCCGAGTGGTTGACCATGTCCGTCGTGGCGTGAGAGCCGTCGTCTGCACCGAGATCGGCCCTCCGGACCGACTGGTGGTGCAAGCCCATCCCGAGCCGTCACCGGGGCCGGGCCAGGTGCTGGTCGACGTCGCAGCCGCCAGCGTCAACTTCCCCGATCTTCTTCTCGTCCAGGGTCTGTATCAGCACAGCGAGGCGCCGCCCTTCGTTCCGGGGGGAGAGGGAGCTGGCTCTGTGGCCGCGGTCGGCGAGGGGGTGACCGACGTGGCGGTGGGCGACGAGGTGATGTTCGTGGCGCTGTCGGGGGCGTTTGCGGAAAGGGCCGTCGCCGACGCCGGCTGGGTGTTTCCCAAGCCACAGGGCATGCCGGTCGAGCAGGCAGCCGCGTTCTCGTTCACGTACGGCACCTCGTTTCACGCACTGGTGCAGCGGGCAGAGCTGAAGCCGGGCGAGACGATGCTGGTTCTCGGAGCAGCCGGTGGGGTCGGGTCGTCCGCGGTCCAGATCGGCAAGGTGCTCGGGGCAAGGGTGATCGCAGCGGCATCGACTGGTGAGAAGCTTGAGTTCGCCCGCACCCTCGGCGCTGACGAGGTGATCAACTACGGCACCGAAGACCTCCGAGCCCGGATGAAGGATCTCACCGGCGGCAAGGGTGCTGACGTGGTGTACGACCCCGTCGGTGGGGACCTGACCGAGCAAGCGCTCCGCTCGACCGGTTGGGGGGGCCGCTATCTCGTCATCGGCTTCGCCGCGGGCGCCATCCCCAAGATCCCGCTCAATCTCCCGCTTCTCAAGGGGTACGCCGTGGTCGGTGTCTTCTGGGGCGGATGGATGCGACGCGATTCCTCGGGGGCGCACCGGAACGCTGCGGAACTGGCTCGCCTGTATGCCGAGGGCAAGCTCGCCCCGCGCCTCATGGATGTCTTCGACCTGGACCAGCAGCGCCAGGCGTTCGCCGCCATGTCGGGTCGCTCCGTGATGGGAAAGGTCGTACTCCGCATCGGTTGAGCACGAGGCAGCGTGCGCCCGGTCGTTCACATAGGCACCGCGGCCGCGTAGGGTGGCGAACCGCGATGAGCAACACCCCACGACGCAAGCCCGCGAGGGCCGGGACCCGCACCGCCCCTCCGCGGACGATGACGACGACCTCGGCGTCCGGTCCCCAGGGACAATGGTCGCGGAGGTTGGGATTCCTGGGCGCCACGGCCCTCGTCGCGGCCATCCTGGCCCTGGTGGTGCTCGGTGGCGGAGACGACGACCTCCCGGACGGCGCACCGGACGGAGTGGAATTCGTCGCGGTCGACCAACCTCAGCACGTCGACGGTGAGATCGCCTACGACGCGACGGTGCCTGCGGGGGGCCCGCACAACCCGATCTGGCAGAACTGCGGGTTCTACGACGGGGAGGTCCGGCCGGAGAACGCCGTCCACGCACTGGAGCACGGTGCGGTCTGGATCACGTATCGCAGGGACATCGGTGAAGACGCGATCGGAAGCCTACGCGGCCTCACCCGCAACCGTTCTCAGGTGATCGTGAGCGAAGTCCCCGCGCTGGAGACGCCGGTCCACGCCACGGCATGGGGCGTCGAGTTGGCTCTGCACAGCTACGACGACGTCGCGCTCAAGCAGTTCATCCGGGAATTCACGGACGGGCCGTTTGCGCCGGAACCGGGCGCCAACTGCAACGGAGGCGTGGGCAACCCCGCCTGACCACCGCTCAGCTCCAGTCGAGCAGCACCTTGCCGCCCTCTCCAGAAGCTGCGGCGGCAAACGCCTTCTCGTGTTCGGCGGCCGGGAAGACGTGCGTGATCACGGGCCGGATGTCGAGACCCGTCTCCAACATGGCGATCATCTTGTACCAGGTCTCGAAGAGCCGTCGCCCGTAGATACCTTTCAGGGTCAGGCCCTTGAAGATGATGTCGTTCCAGTCGATGGGGGCGCGCTCGGTGTCGGGGATGCCGAGCAGAGCGACGTTGCCCCCGTTGTTCATGGCTTCGAGCATCTGGTGCAGCGCGGCAGGGGCACCCGACATCTCGAGCCCGACGTCGAAGCCCTCCTGCATCCCGAGGTCGCCCATGACGGAGGAAAGGTCCGCCTCGGCCGCATCGAGGGCGCGATCTGCCCCCATCCCGGCGACGATCTCGAGCCTCTCACGGTTCACATCCGTGACGACGATGAACCTCGCTCCCACATGTCTGGCGATGGCGACCGCCATGATCCCGATGGGCCCGGCCCCGGTGACGAGGACGTCTTCACCCACCAGATCGAACGCGAGCGTGGTGTGGGTTGCGTTGCCGAGAGGGTCGAGAAGGGTCGCGACATCGTTCGGGATGCCGTCGGGGACGGGGTAGGCGTTGAACGCGGGGATCGCGACGAGGTCCGCAAACGCCCCGGGACGGTCGATCCCGACACCGACCGTGTTGCGGCAGAAGTGGCGGCGGCCCGCCCGGCAATTGCGGCAAACGCCGCAGGTGATGTGTCCCTCGCCCGAAACCCGCTGACCGACGCGGATGCGCTCGACTTCGGAACCGATCTCCACCACGGTCCCCACGAACTCGTGCCCGATCGCCATCGGCACCGCGATGGTGCGTTGCGCCCACTCGTCCCAGCGGACGATGTGGAGGTCGGTGCCGCAGATCGACGACATCGCCACCTCGACGAGGACGTCGTTGGGGCCGGCCCGGGGCGGTTCGATGTCCTCGAGCCAGATACCGGGCTCGGCTTGGGCCTTGACGAGCGCTCGCATCAGCCGACGACGCCCAGGTCGCGGCCCACCTCGACGAAGGCGGCGATGGCCCGCTCGAGGTGCTCGGCCGTGTGTGCTGCGGACATCTGGGTGCGGATCCGGGCCTCGCCCCTGGGGACGACGGGAAACGAGAACCCGATGACGTAGACACCGAGGGTGAGGAGCCTGCTCGCCATCTCCGTTGCCAGCCTGGCGTCGCCGAGCATCACCGGGATGATCGGATGGCCTGCACCGGCGAGGGTGAACCCCGCGCCCTCCATTCCGTCCCGAAACCGCTGCGAGTTGTCCTCGAGTTGCTGCCGGAGCTCGGGATGTGCTTCGAGGAGGCGCAGGGCGCGCCGCGAGGCGGCTGCTATGGGTGGCGCCAGCGAGTTGGAGAAGAGATACGGCCGGGAACGCTGCCTGAGCCATGCGATGATCTCGCCTCGTCCGGAGGTGTATCCGCCCGAGGCCCCGCCCAGCGCCTTGCCGAGGGTGCCGGTGACGATGTCGACGCGGTCCGTGACTCCCCAGTGGTCGGGCGTGCCCCGGCCGTAGGGCCCGACGAAACCGACGGCGTGGCTGTCGTCGACCATGACGATGGCGCCGTGCTCCTCGGCGAGATCGCAGATCCCGGGGAGGTTGGCGAGTATCCCGTCCATCGAGAACACGCCGTCGGTGGCCACCAGCTTGAAACGGGCGTCGGCTGCCTCCGTGAGCCTGGCCTCCAGCTCACCCATGTCGTTGTTGGCGTAGCGGTATCTGCGGGCTTTGCACAGACGCACGCCGTCGATGATCGAGGCGTGGTTGAGCGCATCGGAGATGACGGCGTCCTCTTGTCCGAGGATCGTCTCGAACAGCCCCGTGTTGGCGTCGAAGCACGACGAGTAGAGGATCGTGTCCTCCGTGCCGAGGAACGCGCTCAGCTCCTGCTCCAGATCGCGGTGCAGGGTCTGGGTCCCGCAGATGAACCGGACGGACGACATCCCGTACCCATGTTCGGCAGCACCCTCGATGGCGGCCGCCACCAGATCGGGGTGGTTGGAGAGGCCCAGGTAGTTGTTGGCACACAGGTTGACGACCTCGCTGCCGTCATCGAGCGTGATGACGGCCTGTTGCGGTGAGGCGATCAGTCTCTCCTCCTTGAAGAGCCCGGCGTCACGCAACGCCTCGGTGTCGCGGTGCAGCTGCTCGAGAAAGGCCTTGCTCATGCCACCTCCGAAGCGGAGTCTATTGACCCGCCGCCAGGCAGCGGTCTTCGATGGCGCTCAGATCCGCACCTCGTAGTAGAGGTTCACCGGGTCCCTGGGGTCGTGGGTGCGGAAGCTCGTGAACCCGGCGTCGCGGACAAGCGATTCGAGCCGATCCGGGTGCAACCCGAGGGTGCCGAGCCCTGCGCCGTCCGGCGTCGACGTCGCCGAGATGAGGCACGTCTCGATCGAGAAGCCGTACATCATGGCGTGCACGGGGTTCTTCAGGTTCGACTCGAAGGTGGGGCCGCATCGGATGTCCTTGATGAGCCACGCACCGTCCGGCGCCAGTGCTTGTCGGACGGCAGCGGCGATCGAGCCGGGGCGAGGCGCGTCGTGGAGCATGTCGAGCGTCATCACGAGGTCGTAGTCGCCCGTGGCGGCGAGACCGTCGCCATCGGACAACACCGCCGTGGCGTTGGGGAGGTCGGCGAGGCGGCTCTCGGCCCGTCGGATCGCGTGACCCGACGAATCGATCCCTTCAAAGCTGCTTTCCGGGTAGCGCCTCGCGAGCGCTTCTATGGCTACGCCGCCGCCGCATCCCACGTCGGCGACCTTTGCGCCGTTCTCGAGCTTCGTCGTGACACCGTCGAGGAGGGGGATCACGGCGTTGACGAGGAAGTCCCTGAGCCATGCTCCGTTCATGCGGTCGATTTGGATCGCTATGGCCTCGTCCATCTCGCCGTAGGGGAGTCCGATCCCGGTCTGGAACGCACCGGCGATCCTGTCGACGAGTTCAGGTGGGCGCCCGCCGCTGAAACCCCCTGCGGCGAACAGCAGGCTTTCCTCGTCGACGAGGACGGCCCTGGCCTCCGGGCCCATTCGGTAGTTCCCCTCGGCATCGCGCTCCACCAGATCGGCAGCAGCCTGACCCGCGAGCCATTCCCTGACCCAGCGCTCGTCGAGGCCGGTCTCGTCCGCAAGCTCGACGGCGGTGCGGGGAACCCCGTCCTCGAGCGCGGCGTAGAGCCCCAGCCGGTCTCCGAGATGGATGAGAAGCGACACCGCCTCACCCTCTCTGTACTTCCACACCTTCAGCGCGAACTCGCGCGCGGCTTCGAGATCGATCGCCATGAGCCTCCCTTGGCCGGTCCCGTCAGCGTACCGATATGGCGCCGCAGCCCGCCGGGTCAGACGATGCGGCGATCCGTGGCCCAGCGTGCCAGCTCATGGCGCGACGACAGCTGGAGCTTCCGCAGCACCGCAGACACGTGGGTTTCGACTGTCTTGACCGAGATCGAGAGGCGTGAGGCAACCTGGCGATAGGTGTAGCCACGGGCGATCTGCCGCAGCACCTCGCGCTCCCGGGGCGTGAGCTGGTCCAGCTCAGGGTCATCCGGCTGGGGAAAGACGTCGGCGAACGCATCGAGCACGAAACCTGCGAGCCGTGGGGAGAAGACGGCATCTCCGTCCGCGATACGCCGAACGGCATCGACCAGCTCCGCCGGCGAGATCGACTTCGTGACGTAGCCACGTGCTCCGGCGCGGATCATCGCGATCACGTCCTCGGGTGCATCCGACACCGACAACGCAAGAAAGCGGACATCCGGATTGGACTCCGCGACGTTCCCGATCACGGCGAGGCCCCCGCCGCCGGGCATGTGGACGTCGACGAGCACCACGTCCGGCCGGGTGGCCCGGATACCGGCGATTGCCTCGTCGACATCCCCAGCCGAGCCCACGAGATCGAAGTGCTCGGACATCTCGGCTTTGACGCCGCTGAGGAACAGGGCGTGGTCGTCGACGAGGAAGAGTCGCACCGGCGTCACGGGACTCGATCCATCGCCAGGTGGACTTCGGTTCCAGCACCCGGCTCGGTGACGATTTCGACCGTTCCGTCGTGGCGTTCGACGCGATGACGTATCGAATCGATGATGCCGCGCCGGTCCGGTGGAACGGCGGCCAGGTCGAAGCCCGATCCCTGGTCCGACACCCAGATCTCCACCTGCCACCCGTGCAGCTCGCCGTAGACCGAGACCTTTGGCGCTCCGGAGTGCTTTGCCGCATTCGTCATCGCTTCCGCGGCGGCCGCGAGGAGCGCACGCAGATCGTCGTCGAGGGGCGCGTCGCCGACCGTGACCACTTCTACGGGTACATCGTGCGCCTGTTCGACCCGCGCTGCGGCTGCCTCGAGGGCTCCCGCGAACCGATCCCCGTCTGCCGGGTCGCCGCCTCCGTAGAGCCAGGTGCGAAGCTCGCGCTCCTGTGCCCGGGCCAGGGTCACCATCCTCTTGGCGTCGTCGCTTCGCTGGATGAGTGCCAGCGTTTGCAGCACCGAGTCGTGGAGGTGGGCGGCCAGCTCCGAGCGCTCGTCGGTACGGATGCGATCACGCCGCTCGGTGGCGAGATCTGCGGCCAGGGTGCGCACCCAGTTGCCGAACACCAGCATGAACCCGAGTGCGGTCACCGTCACGGCAAGCACGACCGGTCCCATGCCCGCAAGAAGATCCACCTGGGCAAACAGCAGCCAGAGACCGGCGAGCATGGTGAAGCCGCCTGCGACGAGCCGCATCCGGCTGGAAGAGAGGACGTCGGGGGTGACCGCTGCGGATGCTTCCCGCTTGTCCCAGACGACGGCGATGCCGAACGACACGAGTGTGACCGACCAGACGAGCCCGTCCCCGAACCAGAGGCCGGTGCCCCGTAGAGCGAGGAGCGCACCTCCGAACATGAGCGCCAGCGCCAACCGCTTCCTGTCCTCGAGCGGAGTCATCGCGGCGTCGCGGGCCCGATCGAGGGTCAACGCCCAGACGACGACATAGACGGCGATGCCGACGCCGCCGGTGAAGGTGAGCGACACGAGCGCGGCCCTTACGTACACCGCAGGGATCCCGATCGTCGCCGCGAGCCCGCCGGCCACCCCACTGACCACCCGGTCCTTCCGGGATCTGTGCAGTCGGGAGCGAATCCATTGCAGCGGTGTGGCTTCCGGCGCCGGTTCGGGCGCGGGTCCGGGCTCGCGGGCGGCCGCGGACTCGTCTGGCTGCTCGGTGATCATCGCCGCGCGATGTTGTCACAGCGGCACGGCACCGACAACCCGGTCTTGCCCTGAGGGCTCTCAGGGCCTCTCAGGGTTGGCTCAGGGACATTCCCAATGGAACCATGTCCCCGCAAGACCCACCATTACGGTATGACGACACCCACCACTACATCACCCAGGCCGCGTCTGGAACGACCGCCGGGGAGAATCCTCGCCGGCGTCGCCGCCGGTATCGCTCGAACCTACGACGTCGGGGTCGGCTGGGTCCGGCTCGGGTTCGTCATCTCCGCGTTCTTCGGCTTCGGCATCATGCTTTACCTCCTGGGATGGCTCGTCATCCCCGACGAGGGTGAGCAGGAGTCTCTGGCCGCCCGCTACCTGGGCAGGTTGGACGGAGCCTCACGATGGGTCGGCACGGGGCTCATCGGTCTCGCCGTCATCATCCTGCTCGCCGCAACGGGCATCATCAGATCGGAGCTGGTCTGGGCGGGGGCGCTCCTCCTGGTCGGAATCCTCCTCTATCGCGGCGAGCTGTCCGTGCCCCAGCGTGAACCGTCTGCTGCTGCGGTGCCTCCGCCGTCGGGCGAGGCATCATCGGGCGATGAGGAGACCGCTCCGAGTGACCGGCCCCGGCCCGAAGGCGGAGAGGGCGACGCGACCACCGTGGTGCCGGGCGCATCCACGGCTGAGCCATTCCATTGGGGTCCGCCCCGGCCGCCCTCCAATCTCGGCAGAGTGACCATCGCAGCCATCCTGATCACCATCGGCGTGATGGCCTTGCTCGACAACCTCGAGGTAGCACGACCCCGCTCCGTGCACTACGCGGGTGCCGTGATAGGTCTCGTGGGTCTCGGCCTGTTGCTCGGTGCCTGGTTCGGGCGTTCCCGGGGGCTCATCGCGCTGGGCGTCGTCGCGCTGCCCTTCGTGGGGTTCTTCGCCCTCATCGACATCCCGTTCAGCGCGGATTGGGGAGAGGTCGTGCATCGACCGACGTCGGTGTTCGACGTGCAGGACGAGTATCGCCATGCCGGTGGGGAGTTCACGCTCGACTTGACGTCGCTCGACGTCGGTCTGCTACCGCTGTTCATCGACGTGCAAGTCGGCGTCGGCGAGGTCAACGTGATCGTGCCTCGAGGCGTGGGCACGTCGGTTTCTGCGGAGGTCCGAGCGGGCAGGCTCGAGGTATTCGGCGCAGTCGAAGAGGGGTTGTTCCTCGACGAGTCCGCCGAGCGCCGCGGGGTGGGGTTCATCGATCTCGACGTCGACCTGGGTGCAGGCGACCTCTCCGTCGTCCGGACCGGCAACTGAGGAGGGGGCGCCGATGCAACGACACCGATTCGATCTCATCTCTTTTCTGTTCGGACTGTTCTTCGGCGGAATAGGCCTCTGGGTCATCGCCATCGAGGAGGGGTTCGATCCGGATCTCGGGGCGTGGCTGTGGCCGGCAATCCTGATCGCCGGCGGCGTCGTCGTCCTCGCGTCTGCCCTCGGCGGGGGACGGGAGCGGGACGACCCTGGTGACGAACTCCTGCCTGCGGATCCGGTCGATGCCGAAGAGCCGGCGGCCCCCATCCCTGAGGGCCCGCTGCTCGACTGACCTTCCGTCCCGGCCACCCGAACGCGAGGAAGGGGCCGCATGGTGCGGCCCCTTCTCTCAGTAGCTGGTCGTGTGTTACCCGGCGTCGGGAAGCTCGCGAACGCGGATCGACTGGAACCGCAACACGTGGATGATGGTGCCGAGCCCGAACGTGATGCCGAACAGGTAGAGCGCAACGCCCATCCTGCGGAACCCTTCGAGCACCCTGGCCCACCGCTCCGTGTCCTCGAGCGCCCAACTCGATGCGTTGCTTGCTGCAACGAAGTGGAGGATGACCATCAGCAAGATGAGCATCATCCCCATCATCATCGAAGCCATGAAGAGCTTCGCCGTCGCCGGCATCTTGAGCGTCTTCACACGGCTTCCCGTCGACTCCTGGACTTCACCGCCACCCTTGCGGAAGCGTCCGAGGATCCGGGCGATCGTAAACGAGATCGCTGCAAACACCGCCAGGAACCCGATGAAGCCGAACGCGGCCACCAGGTGGCCGAGCTGTGCCGCATCTTCGATGTCGCCCGGCGAGGCAGCCGTGGCGATGGTGTCGGACCTCACGAATGCGAGGATCCATGCCACGGGGAAGGCCATGATGGCCATCGCAAACATGGGCAGCCACAACTTGTTACCCATCTTCTGGGGCTTGTTGTAGCCGAGCCCGTGGGTGCTGACTTGAACGTCGAAATCTGTCTTTGCCATTACTGCACCTCCTTCCGGGCTACTGCCCTGTCTTGATGATTCCGGTGATCCGGTCGAACTGGAACTCGAGCACGTTGCCGATCGTGACGAGTGCGAGCACGATCCCCGAGAGCAACAGCCCGAGGCTGAGCTCACGTGTGGGTCCGAGCCACGCCGACCACGAAGCGAACGACTGGGCTCCATCGACGCCGGCGGCCGCGATGTACAGAATGAACTGGAACACCGCGAGCATGAGCCCGAGCGCCATGAAACCCACGAACAGCTTCGCCGTTACGGGCATCTTCAGCGTGCGTACCGGAAGCCCGAGGCTCTTCTGGACGTCGCCACCACCCTCGCGCAGTGCCTTGAGGATCGATCCGAGAAGGAACGAGATCCCGGCCAGCAACATGCCTTCACCGAGGAACTGGGTGCCTTGCGTCCACGCCTGAATCGCCTGCTGGGTGCCGTCACCGACCTTGCTCGTCCACACGAACGAGAAGATCGTGCCCAGAATCACCAGCATGTAACCCATGCCGATCATCGGGCCCCACATGGTCTTTGCCATGCGGTGGACGGGCAGCGGAGCCGGGACGTCCGCCGTCTCGGTGGCCCTGCCCCAACTGGTGTCGACGTCACCCCGTGGTGACGGGGCGTCC
>JBHHXA010000026.1:0-14356 GCA_046756805.1 Acidimicrobiia bacterium | reverse complement strand
TCCCGAATGTGGGTGCGCCCGATTGCATGGACATCGAGCTGGCAAACGAACCGAAGATCACCGGGGCTCCGGGTCGGACCATCTGGGTGAACGCCATCCCCGCCAGTGCTTCCGCGAGGATCTGTGTCACGGCACCGGCGACGGTCATCGGCGCCATGGCTCCGGCGAGGATGAAGGGCGTTATGAGGCACGCCTGGTTGTTCTCGGCGTAGACCTTCGCCGAGCCGAGCATGTTGAGGTCCCACGACAGCGGCGAGTTGGCGTTGCACAGCGAGACGATCGCCGTGTTCTCGTCGAGGAAGTCCTTGCCGAAGACGATGCGCGTCATGTCCACGGTGTCCTGGGCGCGATCGGGATGCGTCACGGATCCCATGTACGGCTTGTCCGAGTACCGGGCGAGGGCGTAGATCATGTCGAGGTGCCGGGTCTCGACCGGCAGATCGACGGGTTCGCACAGCGTCCCACCGCCGTGGTGCATCGACGGAGCCAGGTAGGTCAGCTTCACGAAGTTCTCGAAATCCTCGATCGTCGCATAGCGGCGGCCCCGCTCCGCATCGCGAACGAACGGGCACCCGTAGCCCGGAACGAACACCATGTGGGGGTCGCCGATGGTCACCGTCCGCTCCGGATTGCGGGCGTGCTGAACGAAGCTGCGTGGTGCCGTGGCGGTCACGAGCTCGCGGCACATGCCCCTGGGAAAACGAACCCTCGTGTCCTTCACGTCCGCTCCTGCGGCGGCGAAGATCTGGAGTGCCGCGGGATAGTTGACGATCTCGACGCCGACCTGCTCGAGGACGGTGTCGGCGTTGTACTCGATCGTTTCGAGGCCCTCGGCGCCGAGCACTTCGACCGGTGCCAACCGGCGGGTGAGGAATGGAACCCGGTCTGCGATCTGCGCTGCCTCCCGTGCTGCCCGCCGGGCGGCACGACCGCCGCCGGGACGGCCCCTGTTCGCAGCGGTGCTCACGTGCTTCTCCGCCGGCGGGTGCGCGGCCGGTCGTCCGGAGCGCCCGCTTGCGGCAGATCCACACGTTCTGCCAGGTGGGGAAACGCGTCCGACGTGTGCGGAAGCCCCATGGCTGCGACGAAATGCTCCTGGAATGACGGCTCGACGGCGGTCTCGACCTTCTCGATGCTCCGGACCACGCTCTCGATCTCGCGCCGGGACTCTGCGCTCAACAACGCCATCATGGCACCCGTTCCTGCCGCGTTCCCGGCAGCCGAGACCCTCTCCGGCTCGCAGTCGGGAACCAGGCCGAGCACCATGGCGTAGGTGGGGTCGATGTGACTGCCGAAGGCACCCGCCAGTCGGATCTCATCGACGCGATCCACACCGAGGCGCTCCATGAGCAGCTTCGTACCGGCGTACAGGGCGGCCTTGGCCAGCTGGATGGCGCGCACGTCCACCTGGAGGATGGAGATGGGAGGCTCTCCTTCGACCAGCGTGTAGCTCCAGGTCCTGTCCGCTCGCACCAGCCGGTCGCTCGAGTGGTCGCCGCTGAACCTGCCTCCAGTGTCGATCACACCTGCGAGAAACAGCTCGGCGATCGCCTCGATGATCCCGCTTCCGCAGATCCCCGTCACTCCGGTGGCGGCAACCGCATCGGAGAACTCCGGGTGGTCCGACCACAGGTCACACCCGACGACGCGAAAACGCGGCTCCAGCGTGGCGGGGTCCACTCTCACTCTCTCGATCGCACCCGGTGCAGCCCTCTGGCCGCTCGATATCTGAGCGCCCTCGAACGCGGGCCCCGTGGGGCTCGAAGCCGCCAGAAGCCGACCCCGACCACCCAGAACGATTTCGGCGTTCGTCCCGATGTCGACGAGCAACTGCACGCCGTCCTCGCGGTGCGGTCCCTCGGACAAGATCGCCCCCGCCGCGTCCGCTCCGACGTGACCGGCCACACACGGGAGCAGGTAGGCGCCGGCGCCGGGATTCGCCTCCAGCTCCAATGCGGCCGCCGTCGTGATGACCGCACCTTCGGTGGCAAGTGTGAAGGGCGCAACGCCGAGCTGTGAGGGGTCGATGCCGAGCACGAGGTGGTGCATGATCGGGTTGCCGACCAGGGCGACCTCGAGGATGTCGTGACGGGAGTGGCCCGTTTCGACAGCGAGCTCGCCGATCATCTCGTCGAGCGCCTCGCGCACTGCCGTCGTCATCTCGGCGTCGCCGCCGGGGTGCATCATCGTGTACGACACCCGACTCATGAGGTCCTCGCCAAAGCGGATCTGCGGGTTCATTGCACCGGTCGTGCCGAGAATCTCGCCCGACTGGAGGTCGCACAAGTGCCCGGCGAGCGTGGTGGATCCAACGTCGAACGCCACGCCGAGCGCGACGTCATGAAAGCCGGGCCACATCGCGGCGATTCGGCCGTCTTCGCAGGCCGCCACCGTGATGCTCCACTTCCCCTCCCGAAGTGTGCGCTGGAGTGAGGGAAACAGCACGGAGTCGAGTCGGAGATCCGTCCTCCCCCACTGCTGCTCGACGGCGCGCAGCAGCCGTCGCAGATCGCTCGCGGGATCCTCCATCGTGGGCTCGTCGACGACCACGTAGAGCAAACGCACGACCGGATCGACGTTGATCGACGTGACCTCGGGTCGCTTCCGCGCCACCTGCCGATGTACCCGGCTGGCCGCCGGGACATCGATGACCGCGTCGCCCATGACACGGGCGGCGCAGGCGAGCCTCCTTTGACCGACGAGCGGGCGCCGCCCCCGGTATTGCGTTTCGACGGCTCCCGGTGCGGTGAGTGCCCGGGCGGAATCGATGCCGGGCGCTGCGCCGAGCTCGACCTGGCATCGCCCACATAGACCCCTGCCCCCGCATACGGAGTCGATGTCGACGCCCAGGGTGCGAGCGGCGTCGAGGACCGAGGTGCCCCTAGAGACCTCACCCCGCCGGGCCGAGGGCCTGAACACGATCCGGACCGGTTGCGACTCCACCATCAGACGGCCCCCTGAGGACGCCTCCTCGAGTTCGCCCGCCGCTCGCGATCCCCGGTCCCTCGCCGGGACCGGTTGGCGCGGATCCAATCGACACAGTCCTTGTCGTTGCCGGTCAGCACGTCCCCGGCCCCGACCGCCTGAAGGATCTCGGGTTCCAGGGGGTTGGTGATGGCCGACGAAAGGCCGTGGCTGATCGCCATCGAGAGAAACGCAGCATTGATGCCGGAACGGTTCGGGAGGCCAAAGCTCACGTTCGATGCGCCGCACGTCGTGTTGACGCGCAACTCGCCGCGAAGCCTGGCGACGAGCGAGAACACCTGACGCCCGGCCGATCGGATGGCCCCGATGGGCATCACGATGGGATCGACGATGACGTCCTCTCGTGCGATGCCATGATCGGCGGCCCGGTTGACGATCTTCCGCGCCACCTCGAACCGAACTTCGGGATCCTCCGCGATGCCGGTCTCATCGTTGGTGATCGCGACGACGGCCGCGCCATGCCTGGCGACCAGCGGCAGGACCCTTTCCAGAACAGCGTCCTCTCCCGTGACCGAATTCACGAGCGCCTTGCCTTCGTACACGCTGATACCGGCCTCGAGCGCCTCGACGATCGACGAGTCGATCGCCAGCGGCACATCCGTCAAGGCTTGCACTCGCTTCACCGCGGTGGCGAGGATCGCCGGCTCGTCGGCGAGCGGTATGCCGGCATTGACATCGAGCATCTGGGCACCCGCGGCGACCTGAGCGAGCGCATCCGCTTCGACCCCCGAGTAGTCGCCTTCGCGCATTGCTGCTGCCAGCTTCTTGCGGCCCGTGGGGTTGATGCGCTCTCCGATGACGACGAACGGCCGTTCGTGTCCGATGACCACCTCCCGGGTTCCGGAGCTGAGGAACGTGTCCGTCATCGCGCCACCGGGATGGCGTCGGTCGCACCCGACCAACCGGATCTACGTGCGAGCGCGGGAGCTCGGTAGGCCCCCACCTCAGGCGGCATTGCGCCGCTGGTTGACGAGGTGCTTCGCCATCTCTGCGGCGACGGCCGCATCGCGGCAATACGCGTCGGCCCCGACCGCCTCGCCGAACTCCTCGTTCAATGGAGCGCCACCGACCAGCACGATGTAGTCGTCCCTGATCCCCTTCTCGACCATGGTGTCGATGACGACCTTCATGTACGGCATCGTCGTGGTCAGGAGGGCCGACATCCCGAGGATGTCCGGTCGATGCTCATCCAGCGCCTGGATGTACTCCTCGACGGCGGTGTTGATCCCGAGGTCGATGACCTCGAAACCCGCTCCCTCGAGCATCATCCCGACGAGGTTCTTCCCGATGTCGTGGATGTCGCCCTTCACCGTTCCGATGACGATCTTGCCCGTGTTGGCGGCACCGGTCTCCGCGAGGAGCGGGCGTATTATGGCCATCCCGGCCTTCATGGCGTTCGCCGCGAGGAGCACCTCCGGCACGAACAGGATGCCGTCGCGGAAGTCGACACCGACGATCCGCATCCCCTCGACGAGCGCATCCTCGAGGACCCTCGATGCGGTCCATCCCCGCTCGAGCAGGATGTGGGTGCCCTCACTTATCTCGTCGGCGAGGCCGTCGTAGAGATCGTCGTGCATCTGTGCGACGAGGTCGTCGTCCGGCAGGGCCGAGAGATCGAGTTCCTGGTCTGTCACTTCATCTACCTCGCGAGTCCGGCGGCGAGAGCCGCTCCCGTCAGAGCACTATGAAGCCACTTGGTTCCACAATACGGAACCGTGCTGCATCACGGAACACTACTGCGTCACTCTAGTTCCTGTCGACGCTCTCCAACGCAGATGCTGTCCCGTCCTAATCCGCTGGTAGGTAAGGACATCGGTCGTTCGGCGGTGCGCCTTCAGAGGCTTCGAACGGGGTTTGGACACCCCTTCCGAATCGACGGTAAGGTCCGTGCCGCGATACAGAACGGGACCACATCGTGGAACCGGGTCGGGATGAGAGCCGATCCGTTCGCGGCTCGATCGCAGCACACGCTCGGAACGGATCGACGGCAAAGGAGTAGCCGACGTGAGTGACGTTCCCGCCAGAGCGAAGGTCGTGGTGATCGGCGCCGGCATCGTAGGCAACTGCATGGTGGGGCATCTCGCCCGGCTCGGCTGGCGGGACATCGTCCAGGTCGACAAGGGAGCCCTACCCAACCCGGGAGGCTCGACCGGTCACGCCTCCAATTTCATCTTCCCCGTGGACCACTCCAAGGAGATGGCGCTGCTGACTCTGGACTCGCAGGTCCAGTACGAGGAGATGGGCGTCCAGGTGACCTCCGGCGGCATCGAGGTGGCGCGCACCCCGGCCCGGATGGAAGAGCTGCGTCGCCGCATGACGTCTGCGAAGGCCTGGGGGATCGAATCCCACCTCATCTCACCGCAAGAGGTCGGAGAACTCGTTCCCTTCATCAACGAGGACGTCGTGCTCGGCGGCTTCTACACGCCGTCCGTGTCCGTGGTCGACTCGCTACAAGCCGGGACCTTGATGCGAGAGAGCGCCAAAGCGCTCGACGCCCTCACCGTCGCGACGAACACCGAGGTGCTCGACATCGAGGTGCGAAACGGTGTGGTGCACGCAGTGGTCACCGACAAGGGCCGGATCGAGACCGAGTACGTTGTCGTCGCGTGCGGAGTGTGGAGCCCGCGACTCGCCGCGATGGCCGGCGCCACGATCCCGCTCACACCTGCGGTTCACCAGATGATCGACGTCGGCCCGATCGAGGTGCTTCAGGCAACCGGTAACGAGATCGGCTACCCGATCGTCCGGGACATGGACACCTTCATGTACGAACGCCAGACCGGCGGAAGCATCGAGGTCGGCTCGTACGCCCATAGGCCGATCTTCCACCACCCGGACACGATTCCTTCGATCGCCGAAGCGCGGCTCTCCCCCACCGAACTCCCTCTCACCCCGGACGATTTCGACCAGCAGCTCGAACACGCGTTGGAGCTCATGCCGGACATCCTGTCGGAGGCAGAGATGAAGTACGGCATCAACGGCCTGCTCAGCCTCACCCCTGACGCCATGCCCCTTCTCGGCGAGACGGTAGAGGTGAGGAACCTGTGGTCTGCGGCTGCGGTCTGGATCAAAGAGGGCCCGGGTATCGCTCGCCTGATCGCGGAGTGGATGACCGACGGGTATCCCGAGCTCGATCCGCACTCGTCCGACATCGCCCGCTTCTACTCGTACCAGCGCTCGGAGAAGCACACCCTCGACCGGTGTGCGGAGCACTTCAACAAGACGTACGGAATCGTGCACCCCAGGGAGCAGTGGGACACCAGCCGGCTCAGCAGGATCAGCCCGTTCTACGTCCGGGAGTTGGAGCTCGGCGCAGCGTTCTTCGAAGCGGGAGGCTGGGAACGGCCGCACTGGTACGAGTCCAACGCGCACCTCGTCGACAAGTACCGCGACCAGATCGAAGATCGCCCCCACGAGTGGGACGCTCGGTGGTGGTCGCCGATCCAGAACGCCGAGCACCTCGCCATGCGTGACGGCGTTGGCATGGTGGATGTCTCCGCCTTTGCGATCTTCGACTTCACCGGCCCCGACGTCGTGGACTACATCCAGAAGATGGCGGTCAACCAGTGCGACGTGAAGGTCGGCAGGTCCATCTACACCCCTCTCCTCACCGAGGGCGGAGGCTTCCGCGCCGATCTGACGATCTTGCGACTCGGCGAAGAGCACTACCGCGTCGTGACGGGAGGGTTCGACGGGCCACGAGACGAGTACTGGTTCCGCAGGTTCCTCCCGGAGTCCGGGTCGGTGCACATGGAGGACAAGACGTCTGCCATCTGCACGGTCGGGGTTTGGGGACCGAAGGCCCGGCTGCTCGTGCAATCGGTCACCGACGACGATCTGTCCCACGAGGCCTTCCCGTACGGCGCCGTGCGCAGCGTCACCATCGGCGCGATTCCGACGGTGATGCTCCGGATCTCCTACGTCGGTGACCTCGGCTGGGAGATCTCCACCGACATGGAGCACGGTCTCAAGCTGTGGGACACCCTCTGGGAAGCGGGACAAGATCTCGGTGTCGTCCCCGTGGGCGCAGGCGTCTACGGGACCACAGGACGGCTCGAGAAGGGGTACCGCCTCATGGGCGCCGAGCTCGAGTCCGAGTACAACCCGGTGGAGGCCGGGCTCGCCAGACGCCGGGTCAAGGACGCGGACTTCGTCGGCAGGGACGCCTATCTAAAGGCGAGAGCAGAGGAACCTGCGGCCATCCTGTGCACCATGACGATGGAGAGCCACGTGTCGACCTCGGGTGTGGCCCGGTTCCCCATGGGTGGGCACGAGCCCCTGCTCACGCTGGATGGCGAACGGATCGTGGACGGCAAGGGCCGCGTGTCGTACGTTACCAGCGCCGGCGCAGGGCCATCGGTCGGCAGGTACCTGCTCCTGGCATATCTCCCACCGTCGCTCGCCGAGGTGGGAACCGATCTCCAGGTCATGTACCAGAACGAGCTGTTCCCGGTGAAGGTCGCCGTCGCAGGCAGTACGCCCTTGTACGACCCCGACGATGCCCGCATGAAGCAATGAGGGTGCTGGTCTGCGTGAAACGGGTCCCGGCCCCCGGGGCCCGAATCGCCATCACCGAAGATGCCCAGGACGTGGACACGAACATGCTGGGCTTTGCGATCAGCCCGCATGAGGAGTGCGCCGTCGAGGAAGCGATCCGCCTGGTCGAGAAGCACGGAGGATCGACGACGGTCATCACGCTCGGGCCCCCCGAGGCAGAGGACCAGCTCCGCGCTGCGTTCGCCATCGGGGCGGATGCAGCAGCGCTCCTCGCAACCGACGTTGCAGACTGGGCACCCATGCCCACGGCCGCTGCGCTCGCCGCGGCCGTCGAGGACCTCGAGGGACGCGAAGGCGTCTTCGATCTCATCCTCGTGGGCAACGAGTCTGCAGACGCCGGCGGGTACCAGGTAGGCGTGCGGATGGCCTATGCCCTGGACCGCCCGATCCTCAGCGGCATCAAAAGCATCGACATCGCCGATGACCGGCTGACGGGAACACGAGAGACACCGACCGGCAACGAGGTGTACGAGGTCGGACTGCCGGCCGTCGTCGCCGTCAAGGAGGGCATCAACCTGCCCCGCTACCCGACCCTCAAGGGCAGGCTCGGTGCGAAGAAGAAGGAGGTCGAGACGTTCTCGCCCGAGCACGCGAGTGACGGCCAGACCAAGGTCCGGCTCCTGGAGCCCCCGGAGCAGCAGTCGGAGACGCGCATCCTCGGCGATGGCCCCGGTGCGGCTCCGGCCGTGGTCGACGTGCTCGAAGAGCTGGGCCTCCTGTGAGGGTCCTGGTCCTCATCGAGCACGACCGCGGCGAGCTCGACGAGTTGTCGCTCGAAGCCGTTGCCATGGCCAGGCAGGCCTGGGGAGAGGACGCGGCGGTCCACGCGGCCCTGCTCGGAGAGAAGGCGCACGGTCTGGCTCCTCTCCTCGCCGACCACGGGGTCGCCGCTGCCCACCTCGTCCACCACGAGCTGCTCACCGACTTCGGCCCCGATGCGTGGGCCGCCTGTCTGGCGCAGCTGATCGACCACCTGGAGCCCGACGCCGTGCTCGCTACGGGCACGGAGAAGGGCAACGAGGTGATGGCTCATCTCGGGGCGCGGCTCGACCTGCCCATGGTGGCCAACGCCGTCGAGATAGATTCAGAGGCATGCGAGCTGACCCGCGTCCGCTGGGGCGGCAGCCTGTTGGAGCGAGTGCGCCTCACCGCACGCATCGCGCTCGTCACCGTCTCACCCCACGCGTTCGAGCCGGACCCCATCGCGGCCGCTACCCGCGGCCACACCGAGGACTTCCGAGTCGAACTCACGCCGGACCTCACCGAGACGATGATCAAGTCCCGCACCGCTCCGGTGGAAGGCGCGACACTCGCCACCGCACCCGTTGTCGTCAGCGGCGGCAGAGGAACCGGGAGCGTCGAGGGCTTCGCTCAGCTCGAGGAGCTCGCCGGGCTCCTCGGAGGCGTCGTCGGGTGCAGCCGGGTCGTCACGAACAATGGATGGCGACCGCACAAGGATCAGGTAGGGCAAACGGGAACCGTGATCGCACCGGACCTCTACGTTGCGTGCGGCATCAGCGGCGCCATCCAGCATTGGGTGGGGATGATGGCCTCGAAGACCGTCCTCGCGATCAACCACGACCCCGATGCGCCCATGGTCACCAAGGCCGACTACGCGGTGGTCGCCGACCTCCACGAGGTGGTGCCTGCGGTCATCCAGGAGATCCGGCGGCGCAGGGCAGCGGGGTGAATCTCATGGCGCGGCGGCTTCAGATCGCCGGCATGGCGTTGTTCGCCCTGAGCGGAGTGTTCTACATGGTGTCGGGGGTCCGCGCCTCAGACTGGTGGGTGATCATCGGGAGCGTCCTCTGGCTCGTCGGTGTCGGCCTCTTCACAACAGCCCTGGTGAACCCCGACTGACGAACGCCGCCGATCCGAACTCCTCGCCCGCCCCGGACCCGCTCCAGGTCAGCCGCCGGGCTCTGCGTCAGACCTGATGACCAGCACGTCGGCGCTCGCGTGTCGGATGGTCTTGGTCCCGGTCGAGCCGAGAAGACCCTCGAATCGCCCCTGACCATGACTCCCGATCACGATGATGTCGCACCTGCCGTCCTCGGCCACCTCGAGGATGGTGCGCGCCGTATGCCCCTCGGTGGGCCGCCACTGCGCCTTCGCATCGCGTGACCCACCGCGATTCCACGACCGAGCGTGAGTTCGGCGTGGACTCGGCGAGCGCCGTAGACACCGCGTGAGTCGACCGTGGACCCTTCGCATCACTTCGGTCAGCCATGCATGGCGAACGGCCCTGGCCGACAGGGGCCAATCGAGCCAGCCGTAGTAGCCCGACACCGACACATCGAGCACTCGGCAGGCGACCTCGATCGGGAGTCCGTCTGCGGCCATCACCCGGATCGCCGCGAACTTCCTTTTGGGCCGACTCCCTCGTAACCCCGATCGGGGAGGTTCAAGGAATCTAGGGCCAGCCCCACGGTCTTGAGTGACATTGGTTGCTCCTTGGATCGCACCCGAGCATGCAACGCTGTCGGTTATCCGCCCCGGTGCGTCGTTGGGCCGCTTGCTAGGGTGCTCGCCTATGTTCTTCGAATCGTGTGCCGCCGCGTGACATCAGGACCTACACCGCGGACTTCCGCTCCATCGCTCAGCGCTTACGGACCATCGATTGTCGGTGCGGTCCTCCTTGTGCTTACCTTGGTGGCCGGCGCGCTGATCGGAGGCACGGGCGGCTTCACCATCGCCATCGGCGCCGCCTTGGTGATCGGTCTCTCCAGTCCGGTGCGGTACTCAGCGGCGCGCGACCACCTGGCCCTCATCAGCGATGGACGTCGACCGGCCACCGAAGCGGGGCCCGCCCGGGCAAGATTGATCAGCAGTGCTATCGGCGTTGTCCTCGCGGTGGTGTTCTTTGTGGTCATCGTGATCCAGCTCATCGCGTACATCGGCGATGGCATCGGCAGTTGGGTCGACTTCATGACGGAGGGCGACCGGGAAGCTGAGATCCGTACTCTCTTCATCGAGCACGCTCAACTGGTGCTCGCTGCGATGTTCGGGGCAACGATCGCCGGTGTCGGCTCCGGGATCATCGCTTACCGGTTCGAGTACCTGCGAGGTGCCTTTCTCGGCATCGCTGCGTTCTTCCTCACGATTCCTTCGTTCGCACTGTTCGCACTCTTCATTCCGATCGACCTGGTCGGCATTGGCGACCGTGGACCGATCATCGCAATGACCATGTACGCCCAGCTGCCGATCTTGCGCAACACGATCACCGGACTGGCCGGCGTGGACAGGGCGGTTGTGGAGTCCGCCAAGGGTATGGGCATGTCATCGTTCCAACGGCTCCGCAAGATCGAGTTCCCGTTGGCTTGGCCGGTCATCCTCACCGGTGTGCGAGTGGCCACCTTGCTGACGGTCGGGATCGCCGCGATCGCCGTGCTCGTCGGCGGGGGTGGTCTCGGCCGGTTCGTGCAAGACGGGCTCACCCGACACGGCCTACCAACCTCGATCGAGCGCGACTGGACCGGTGTCGTCTTCATCTTGATCCTCGCTCAGTTGTTTGACCTGGGCTTCGGGATACTGCGACGCACAACAACGCCTAAGGGGCTACGCACATGACCACTGACGCTCGGGTGAAACAGCCAGAGACGATGATCCATCTGGATGACGTATCGAAGCTGTACGACGGGACCACAACGCCCGCCGTCGACTCGCTGACGCTCGACATCCCGACCGGAGAGATACTCGTGCTGGTCGGCCCGTCCGGCTGCGGCAAGAGCACCACGTTGCGGGTGATCAACCGCATGATCGAGCCGACGGGTGGCCGAATCATCTTTGACGGCGAAGATGTCACAGGCGTCGACCCGGACGAGTTACGCCGCCGAATCGGTTACGTGATTCAGCAAATCGGGCTATTCCCCCACCAGACCATCGCCGCCAACATCGCCACAGTGCCAAGGTTGCTCGGCTGGGCCAAGAAGGACATCGCACCGAGGGTCGACGAGCTGCTCGCCATGGTCGGCCTCGAACCGGCGACGTTTCGCGATCGCCATCCAAGGGAACTGTCCGGTGGTCAGGCGCAGCGGGTCGGCGGCGCCAGGGCGCTCGGTGCCGATCCTGCCGGGTGGTTGATGGACGAGCCCTTCGGAGCAATCGACCCGATTACCCGCGAACGCCTCCAGAACGAGTTCCTCCGACTTCAGGCAGACCTACAGAAGACAATCGTGTTCGTCACTCACGATATCGACGAGGCGATCAAGATGGGCGATCGAATCGCCATCCTGCGCGACGAGAGCAAGGTGGCACAGGTCGACACGCCTGAACGCATTCTCGCCTACCCCATCGATGACTTCGTCGACGACTTCATCGGGTCGGGCTCCACGATGAAGGGACTCAACTTCGAGAGGGTGCGCGACGTCGAACTCGACGATGCTCCTGTCGTTCGCGTTGGTGTCGGCCATGAAGAGGCCCGCCGCGTCCTCGACTCATCTCCAGAGCGTTGGCTCCTCGTGCTCGATCAACAGAGCCGACCGGTGCGCTGGCTCGACGAGCGACACCTCGACAGTACCGACAAACCGCTGATCGAGCGCGGTCTTCCCGTGAGAACCAAGGTTGCGCCCGAGTCGACCCTGCGCGACGCGCTAGAGGAGATGCTGCGGTCGAGCGCTGGTCGTGCCTGCGTCATCGACGGCGATGGTACGTTCCACGGAGTCATCAGCATCCTGACGTTGACCCGGGTGATCGAGCGGATGCAGCTGGGAGCGCAGCGCCACTACGACAAACTGGGAGAACAGGCCTGATGGCAATCGACCAGGCTGATCCGGCTCCGCCGTCTGTTCAACAGGGCCTCGACGCCAACGAATTGGCCGAGGGCAGCTCCTGGCGCCGGTTTACGCGCTCGAATCTAGGTCTCATCATCACGCCGTTCGGGTTGGCGCTCGTTGGTCTACTCACGCTTTGGTACAACGAGAGCACTGACAAGATCATCCAGGACAGGACGGCGCTCGACTGGAATGACAAGGTTCGGCCCCAGATATTCGAGATGATCAGCATCACTTGGAAGTCGACGCTGCTTGTCATCCTGATAGCGATCCCGCTTGGCATCATGTTGACCCGCCCGAACTATCGCCGATACTCGGGACCGATCCTCGCCGTGGCTACGTCGGCTCAAGCGATGCCGTCCTACGGTCTCATCGTGTTGTTCTTTGTGTGGCTGGGTAGGGGGCAGACCACGGCGGTCCTGGCACTGACCAGCTTTGCCATCCTGCCCGTGCTGAGGAACACGATCGTCGGGTTGGAGCAGGTGGACCCTGCTGTGGTCGAGGCCGGCCGGGGCATGGGGCTCACCGAGAGGCAGGTACTAACCAGAATCGAGCTGCCCCTGGCTGTACCGGTGATTCTCGCGGGCGCACGGACCGCCTTGGTGATCAACGTGGGTTTCGCAACGCTTGCGTTTCTCATCGGCGGTGGGGGACTCGGCAACACCATCAACGCAGGCATCGCGCTCAACCGAGATGTTGTGTTGTACACGGGCACGTTGATCACCGCAATATTGGCGCTCAGCGTCGACTGGGTAGGCGCTATCGCCGAGAAAGTGTTGCGCCCCAAGGGTCTCTAGGCGCAAGAGGTGGCAGAGCAACGCCCTGCGCAGCGGGACCGGGGGCCGCAGTGCACCGTGAGCCTCCAGAGCTGCATCCGGAGCCGGCCATCCTCGTATCCGTTGGGGTTGGTCTGATCAGGTCGGTCTAGGTGCGGTCGCCGTCGCGGTCGTGTAGGGTCGCTGACCGGGCACCTGCATCGAGGATGCGGGAGCACCCGCGTAACACAACCGACAATCGGAGGGTATATGCAGGTTCTGCGGCGCCGGTCGTGGCGCTTTCTTGCGATGGTATTCGCATTCGCGCTGATTGCAGCAGCATGTGGCGACGATGACGATACGGCTGGCGGAGGCGCTTCGGCAGCCGGCAACATCGCCGATTACGACTTCAGCGGGATGGACATAACTGTCAGCTCGAAGAACTTCACCGAGCAGCTGGTGTTGGGAGAGATCCTCGTACAGGCGCTCGAGGCCGCCGGTGCAACGATCGACAACCAGACGAACCTGGGCGGTACGGTGGTCAACCGCGAGGCGCTCCTCGCCGGCGAAGTCGATATGTACTGGGAGTACAACGGCACAGGCTGGACTGTCCACCTTGCTCAGGAGGACCCGAGCTTCGACTCGGCGCAGCTCACCGAAAACGTCCGCGCCAAGGATCTTGCGGATAACAACATCCGCTGGGTGGGTCGTTCTCCGTTCAACGACACTTATGGCTTTGCTGCCAACGCCGATGTGGCGTCAGGCGCCGGAGGCTCGTTCACCCTGCAAGAGATGGCCGACTACCTTGCCGTGAACCCCGACGCCACCGTGTGTCTGGAGAGCGAGTTCCCGAACCGTCCCGACGGTTTGGTGCTGTGGGAGACCGCTACCGGATACGACCTTCCCGAATCTCAGGTTGTCAACCTCGAACTTGGTGTCATCTACACCGAGATAGAGGCCGGCAACTGTGACTTCGGCGAGGTATTCACGACTGACGGCCGCATTGCAAGCCTCGGCCTCTCGCTGGTCGAAGACCCGGGCGTCTTCATCATCTACAACGTCTCGCTCACGATGGGCGACGAGATCTACCAGGAGAACCCGGAGGAGTGGGACCGTTTGACGGACGCTCTCCTGGCCGAGCTCGATGAAGAGCGGATGACTGAGCTGAACCGCCGCGTGTCTGAGGGAGAGGATGCATCCGCCGTGGCAGCGGACTACCTCAACTCGATCGGCATGGTCCTGGCCGGATAGTCAAACCACAACGACCCGAAATACTGTTCGGCGCCG
>JBHHXA010000025.1:0-14454 GCA_046756805.1 Acidimicrobiia bacterium | reverse complement strand
ATGCGCAGCCCCACCTCCTTCGAGCCGGTGAAGTTGACGAACCTGGTTCGAGCGTCGTCGACGAGCGCATCGCCGATGCTCGACCCGGCTCCCGGCAGGAAGTTGACCACCCCGTCGGGCACGCCCGCTTCGGTGACGATCTCCATGAACTTGGCGCCGATCATGGGAGTGTTCGAAGCCGGTTTGAGGACCACCGTGTTGCCCGCGGCAACGGGACCGATCGTCAGTCCCACGAGGATGGCGAGGGGGAAGTTCCAGGGGGGGATGGCGACACCTGCGCCCAGCGGGATGAGGAACGAGTCGTTCTCCTCGCCGGGGTGGTCGCCGGTCTCCACGGGCTCCGCCATCGCCAGCGCCCGATGTGCGTAGTAGCGACAGAAGTCGATCGCCTCCGCGGTATCTGCTTCCGCCTCGGCCCAGTTCTTGCCGGCCTCGTACGTCATCCACGCCGAGAGCTCGTACTTGCGCTCCGCCATGATGTCTCCGATGCGGTGGACGGTTTCGGCCCGCTCCGACGCCGCCAGCAGGGACCACGAGGGGAACGCGTCCCACGCTGCATCGAGCGCCCGGCTCGCCAGCTCCGGCGTCCCCGCCGCGACCCGGCCCACCACGGTGTCGGGTGCGCTGGGGTCGAGGCTGACGATGTGGTCGCCCGTGGTGATCTGCTCCCCGCGGATCACCGCGGGTGCCTCGGCCCCCAATTGGCCGGCGACCCCGGCGAGCGCCAGTTCATACGCCGCAGATGCCGCCCGATCGGAGAAGTCCGAGTACGCCTCGGTGCGATACGGATCCAACACAGCCTCCTCGCATTCTGTGACACCCAGGATACGAGGAGCAGGCCCGCGTTGGGATCCACGCCGTCAGGCCGGGTCGGCCTCGACCGGGAGGACGACGCGAAAGCGGGTCCCGTTGCCGTCGGGAGGCTCTTCGATCACGACGCGCCCGCCGTGCGCCTCGACCAGAGCCTTGACAACGTAGAGGCCGATTCCGGTTCCGGAGTGCCGCTCGTGTTCGGGGAGCCGCACGAAACGCTCGAAGATGGCCTCACGCGCTTGTTCGGGGATACCGGCGCCGCCGTCGTCGATCGTCACCTCTATACGCGACCGGCCGCTATCGATGCCCCCATCGCCGATCGTGACGCACACCGGCGCTGTGGCCGGCGAGTACTTGACGGCGTTCTCGATGAGGTTGATGAACACCTGACGCAGCCGCACCCCGTCCGCGAGCAGAGGTCGGGTTCGCTCGCCGACGACAAACTCGATCTCACGATCCGGTTGTCCGTGCTTGACGACATCGATCGCCTGGCGAACCATGGCTGCGAGGTCGACGGGACGCACGTTGAGACGCAGCATCCCGGCCTCGAGCCGGGACGTGTCGAGGAGGTTGCCGATGAGGGCCTCGAGCACCGCGGACTCCCGCCGCAGATCGTCGAGGTAGCTCGTGAGATCTGGATCGTCGATCTCCTCAGCGAGCAGGTCGGAGAATCCGACGATGGCGGTGAGCGGGGTGCGCAGCTCGTGGGAGACGGCGGCGAGGAACGTGTTCTTCAGCCGGTCGAGTCCCGTCAGCCGATCGACCGTGGCCCGCTCTTCCTCGAGCAGGCTCGTCATGTGCAGTGCGAGGGAGGCCTGCTCCCCCACCACGAGCGCAGCGTTGCGCTCGTCGGCGGTGTAACGCGAGGGCGAGTGCCCGAGCGACAGCACCCATCCGATGTCGCTGCTCCGATGACGAAGGGGCACGATGAGTCCTCGCATGTACCCCTGTTCACCGAACCGCTCCCATGGGGGTGCGGTCACGTCGATCGACGAGACGCCCACGAGCCCCTCCGTGGCTCCTGCGGCGATGAACGCCTCCACCGCTGCCGTGACGCCTCCGGTGTCTCCGCAGACCTCGGTGCGGTCCCCGGCGGGTGTCTGAGCCCGGGCGATGACCACGCTGTCGCCACACAGGACGCGTAGCCCTTCGGCCACGGCTGTCAGCGCCGCGGAGGCGCTCATCGATCGTGCCGTCGCGGCTGCGGTCTCGATCACCTGATCGCTGCGTGTCCGCGCCACTCGCTCTGCTTCGACGGCTTCGAGCATCTCGAGGACTGCGGCTGCCGTTCGCGAGGCGACGACGAGCCCCGCCAGCCCCCCCTCAGTCATCGCACCGCGCTGCGGATCGTCGAGGACCGCGACGCCCACCACCCGGCGCCGGGTCACGAGGGGAGTCACAGCGACGGTCCTGGCGCCGAAGCGCGCTACCCAGTCGAAGTCGCCGAGGTCGGTGGCGGTATCCGGACTGGTGAACACGACGGGGGCGGCACCGCGGCGTGCTGCCGCCACGGCAGGCATGCCAGGGTGACCTGCACGCAATGCCGCCCAGAGAGGGGCATCGAGCGAACCATCTGCGAGGCGCGTCGTTCCCGTCACCAGATCATCGAGGTGGCCGAACAGAAGCACCGTGGCCCGATGCATGCGAGCGGACGTAGCGAGGGCGACCGCGACCTCTGGAAGCACGCGAGTCCTGGGTGGCACGCCCGCTGCGGCTTCGAGGAGACCACCCATCGACCGGTCGCGATGGCCGCGAGAGATGTCGTCCGCGTGCGTATCCTCTTGACCGGTGACCACCCGAGGAGATGCGTGCGCGCTCGATCTTGCCTCACCGGCCATGCCCGGGTTATCGGCAGCGGGAGGAAAGCCTTGAAGAAACGAGCCCACACGCCGATAGGACAGACGTGGCTTCGCGTGTTCTAGTCATCGAAGACTCGGCCAGTGTGAGGCGTCTCATCGAGGTGTGCCTACGAGTGCTCGACGTCGAGCTGGCCGCTGCCGAGGACGGGCTCCGAGGGCTCGAGGTGGCCAGGGAACTGGTCCCCGATGTCATCGTGCTCGATGTCGGTCTCCCCGGAATGGACGGATGGGAAGTCCTCCGTCACCTCAGAGCAGGGAACGACACTCGGGACGTTCGCGTCCTCGTGTTGACGGCTCACGCACAACCGGAGATCGCCGAGCAGGCAGCCCAGGGTGGGGCGGATGACTTCATGACCAAGCCCTTCCGGCCCATGGAGCTGCGAGAGCGGATCGAGAAGCTCCTCGCGGGCTGACCTCGCGCGGCAACCTCGAGCGGCGACCTCACGCGCCGCCGTGCGGCGCCACCAGTGCCGCAACGACTTCGTCGTCCTCGACTTGAGCGAAGTCGTCGTACCATTCGCCCACGGCCCGGAACCCTGCAGGTGTGAGGGGACAGACCACCTCGTCGGCATCCCCGACGAGGTCGCGGAGGGTCTGCGACGGCCCCACCGGCACGGCGGCGATGATTGAAGCGGCGCCTGCCGCCTTCACCTTGCGAATCACCGCAACGAGCGTTGCACCGGTCGCCACACCGTCGTCGACGACGACGACGCGCCGCCCCGCGATCTCGAGAGGGGGCCGCCCCGCCCGGTACAGCGTCTCCCGACGGTGGGCTTCCGCACGCTGCCGGACCAGCTCCGCCTCGACCTCGGCGCCCGTGACCCGAAGCCGGGAGATCAGGCTCGTGTTGAGCACCGGCGGGCCACCGGGCGCCACGGCACCCATGGCCAGCTCCCGCTGCATCGGTGCGCCCAGCTTCCGCGCAACGGCCACGTCGAGCGTGGCTCGGGTCGCCTCAGCCACGGGTGCGGCGACGATCACACCGCCCCGCGGTATCCCGAGCACGAGATCGACGGGCAAGAGGCCCGCGACATCGGCGATGCTCGCGGCGAGCCGGTATCCGGCGTGCTCACGGTCCCGATACCGCTCCATCACGACAGAGGCTACCGAGACCACCGGTAGCCTTGACGTGTGCGGCGGGCTTTGTTGCTACCAAACCCATCGGCGTCGGGCTTCACCGGCTTCCGATTCCGCGGAGTGCTGAGTGCGCTCCGGGAGTCGTTCGATGGGGAGGCTGCCGGGGCGGAAGGCCCCGACGAGGCGGTGCGCACCGCACGCAGAGCCGCCGAGGACGGCTTCGATGTCGTGATCGCCATGGGTGGCGACGGCGTCGTCCACCAGGCGGCAAATGGCCTGGTCGGCACAGACACCGCCCTCGGTCTCGTCCCGGCCGGCACCACGAACGTGCTCGCTCGTATCCTCGGGTTGCCCGGCGGAGCGGAGTCCGCCGCCCGCGCCATTGCAGGTTATGAGCCCGACCAGATCACGCTGGCTCGCCTCACCGAGATCGACGCCCAGCACTCCGGTCGCCAACGCCAGCCGCGGTATGCGGTGTTCGGGCTCGGGATCGGTTTCGACGCAGACGTGGTCGAGCGCGCCGAGCGACGCCCCCACTCCAAGCTGCGCTTCGGCTCGGTCCACTATGCGTCGACGGCCGTGACCCAGGTCTTCGGCGCATACCGGAGGAGGCTGCCGACGCTCCGAGTGCTGTGCGACGATCGCAGGATCGATGCCGTCGCCGTCATGGTGCAGGTGCACGACCGCTATACCTATTTCGGGAAGGTGCCGCTGTTCGTGACGTCGCAACCGACCGCGGGCCCGACGGCCGTCGCCATCGAGGACGTCAGCCCGTCGAAGGCGGTCTCGATCCTCCGGCACGCCGTGACGAGACGATCACTGGAACAGGCACCGGGGTGTGTGGTGATGCGTGACTTCGAGAGGCTCGTGGTCGAAGCCGACCCCGCCGCCGCCGCCCAGGCGGACGGCGAGCATCTCGGCGCCGGAAGCCAATTCGAGATCACTCCTGCCCGGGACGTGCTCCGGATCCTGGCTCCGCCCCTTCCAGACGCGCTCTGAGCTGCCTGGCCCCCACCGCCGCATAGGCCACCGTGGCACCGAACCGGGATCGGTCCCAGACGAGGCGGCGCAGCGGGAACCCGAGTTCCTCTTGGAGCAGCGCTATCGCCGCTTCCGACACAGGAGCCGGTGCTTTGCGACCGCGCCTCCTTCGCACCGGCTCGCTCGTTCCCGCGGCGACGGCGGCGGCTTCCACCACTGCTTCGATCCGGTCTCGAGGCAAGAGCCCTCTCACGGTGTCGCCGTATCCGGCGCCCACCTCGACGGCAACGGCCGCTACGAGATCCTCGAGGTGACAAAGAGCATCCTCGCGCGCTGAGTGATCGGCGCCGCGGCCCAGCGTGGCCGCGGCATGATCACGAACGCGCCGCCACCGTTCGGGGAATCCGATCTCGCCGCCACGCCATACGCCTGCCCTCATACCCAGCTCGCGGAGCAGATGCTCCGCATCGGTGATGAGCTTGGCGGTGGCCAACCGCTTGACGTCCACCTCGTGTAGCAGGTGATCGACGAGGGCGGCCACACCCTCCTGTTCGCCCGTCTCGGGCAAGGCTGCGGTCGGGAACAGCACAGGCTCTGGGAATCCGTCCCCGACGAGTCGTCCGGCGAGGTCGTTCACCACGGCGCGAGTGTCGTTGCCGGGGAGCCGGTCCACCTTGTTGAGAACGAACAGGAACTGATCGCGATAGGCGGCAAGCGGCCGCAGGAACTCCTCATGGATGACCCGGTCGCTGTACTTCTCGGGGTCGAAGAGCCACAGGACACCGTCGACCCGCGGGAGGATCTCCTCGACGGTACGCCGGTGCCACTCCGCGATGGAGTCCAGATCCGGAAGATCCACGAGGGCTATGCCGGGGAGCACGTCTTGCTCGATGCGGCGCCGTATCCCGAGGTCGTCGATGAGCAACCGGAGTCCTTGCTCCGCCCGCTCGGGGATCCACGCCATGGGCTCGTCGGTGTGGGGTCGCAGGTGGGAAACCGAGGACACCGGCGCCCCGGCGATGGCGTTGACGAGGCTCGATTTGCCGCTGCCAGTCCCTCCTGCCACGGCCATGACGAGCGACTCACCAAGGAATCCTCGCCTGGCCCGCAGCGCCCTGGCGCGTGCCGAGAGACCGGACAGGATGTCGGAGTCGAGGATCCCGTCGGCCCGGCCGATGGCCAGGTCGACGGCGTCTGCGAGCTCTGCGACGTCACGCATCGGGCACCGCCGTGCCGCCACCCTGCTCGGCGTCGCCCTCGACCTCGTCGACGACCGTTCGGGGCTCATCTTCAGCAACCGCATCTTCTTCCGAAGGGGAAGCAAGCTCAGGCTCGGAGTGCGCAACGTCCTCCGTCGGCACCGCAGATCGCGCGAGCGTTCGGACTCGATCGGCGGCAGAGGCGAGCGCACCGGGGGTGCCTGCGTCCGTTACGGGGGTCGCCCTGTGGCGGAAGCGTTCGCCGTCCCGGCGGAGGGCATCGGTGAGCGTCGAGACCAGCCCCTCCCGCACCTCGGCGACCATCCCGCCGAGGCGGTCGCCATACCGTCGCCGCAGCAGGGAACGAGCGCTCCGCTGTGGATCGAGCGCAAGTCGCCACACCTCGTCGAACGACTTGTTGGCGGCCCCGGCCCTCAGCCTGCCCCGCCGCGACCTGCGTCGCGACAGGTCGACACCGGCCGTAAAGAAGGAGTCCAGAGCGGCGGCGGTCTCTCGCCCGATGTCCTCGCCATGACGCCACAGCCCCTCGCCGTCGTCTTGGAGCAACGCCCGGCCAGCCGCACTCTCCGACCAGAAGGTGGCGGTTCGTTGCGCCGCGACCCCGGCGCGTCTGGTGGCGACGGAGGCGAGATCGGTCCACGCCTCCGGCCAGAAGGCTCGGTCGGCAACCGATGCGTTGTCACCCGCCCTCAACTCATCTCCGATCCGGTCTGCCTCTTCCTCGTACACCTCGCCCGCTGTGACCCCCAGCCTCTCCAGCGCACGCTGCTCTGTGGTAAACGCGCCGACGAGCACGTCCGTCCGATCGGCGACGGACACCGTGGTGGTGAGGGCGGTCTGGGTCATCAGCGCGATCCGAAATGCCGGATCTCTCAGCCCCTCGAACTCGTTTCGCAGCGCGACCACCGCCGCAGGGTCCAGTCCACCGTGGGCGAGGAGATCTCGGTCCTCGCGAACGCCGAAGATGTAACCGGGGTCGGGTGCAAGCAAGAGGTCCCGGGCGTGAAGGCGGGTCGCGAGGTCTCTGAGGAGGCTCTGTGCGACATCGTCATCCGATGGCAGTCGGTTGAAGACGAACAACGTGGGGACACCCCGAGCCCTGGCTTCGCGCACGAAACGCCAGCCGACCGCATCGGCATACCTCGCCGGGCTCGTGACGAACACGCAGATGTCCGACAGCGAGAGCACTTCGCGTGCAGATGCGGTGCCGTCCCCGGGCTCGTAGTCGATCGGTGGCGTGTCGACGATGGTCACATGGGACGTCAACGGCTGCTCGTCAAAGACGATTTTGGCGCGGGGGCGGTCGTCCTCGCCTATCCGACCGAAGGTCTCGGCCCAGAACGCATCTCCCGGGCGCCGGCCGGTCCACACCACAGGAATCGTCGTCGTCGGCCTTGTGGGAGCCGTTGCAGTAACCGCGCTCTCGGCGATGGAGTTGACGAGAGTCGATTTTCCCGTCCCGCCGGGGCCGACGATCGCTACGAACACCGGGGCGTCGGGAGCCTCGAACCGGGGCTGGAGATACCGGTCGATCGTGCGCACGATCCCGATGCGCTCCACCTCGAGCGCGACTCGCTCCACGACGGCGGGTGAGAGCTCGACCCCTCGCACCAGGGTCGCGAGCGTCTCCAACTCGCGCCGGATCTCGGCCAGCGTCGCCGGATCGACTTGCATGAGCGTATTCCAGCACACACCGCTGCGACAAGACCTGAAGCGTCGCAGAGCCGGTGGACGAACCCGGGGCAGCTCCTACGGGCGCCCCGTCACCAGACGCCGGCGAACAGGTCGGCGTCGGTCGCCCCGTCGGTCGCCCTGAGGCTCACTCGCGACGCGAGCAATTCGAAGTCCTCGTACGGATACGCATCCTGCACCACCTCGATCGGGACCCGGAACCAGAAGCCGTCCGGATCGACCTGCGTGGAATGGGCACGGAGCGCCTCCCGACCCCGCTCGATCGTGGCCGACACCTCCACCGACGTGATCACCCTGTCTTCCGGCTCTTCGCCCAGCCGCTGCATCCACTCGCTGAACGGAGATTCGAGACCCCTGGCCTCGACCGCGGCGTGCAAGGTCCGGATCCGATGCGCCGTGAACACCGGCGCATAGAGCTTCGACACCTCCCAGGGCGGGCCCGCCTCGGGAAACCGGGATCCGTCCGCGGTGGCCTCGAACGCCGCCAGCCCGATCTCGTGGATGCGAACGTGATCGGGGTGGGGGTACCGTTTGTGCTCGTCGTACCCGAGAACGATCTCTGGTCGTTCCCGGCGCAGGATCTCGACGACCCTCCCGACCACGTGGTCCAGAGGCACGTTGGCGAGCGCGTCGGCATGTCCGTTGGCCGCGGAATCCTTCATGCCGGAGTCGCGATACCCGAGCCGAATCACTTCCTCGAACCCGATTATGGCCGCCGCCTTCGTGAGCTCCTCGTCACGGCCCGCGGAGAGCCGCTCCCTGATCTCGGGCCTGTCCATGACGGGATTCAAGATGTCTCCGGCTTCACCACCCGTAGCGGTCACGAGCACGCATCTGACGCCGGCGTCCGCATACCTCGCTACGGTCGCGGCGCCTTTGGAGCTCTCGTCGTCGGGGTGGGCGTGGAGTGCGAGGAGCGTCGGCATGAGCCGGGAAGTATCGCAGCACACGATCGACCGGAGTACGCGTCATCGGGTCCGTGGCGCCGCCGACAAGCCCTCACTGCAATCTTCGAGAACGGCACAGTACCGGCACCACGGTCCGGCAACCCTCGCCAGGAGCACATCCCTGGCGAAGGCCGCACGGGCCCTCGTCGCGAGATCCGCGACCATCTCGGCGCACGCCTCGAGGTCCGCGCGATCCGGCGTATCCTCGACGCGTTCCCCCGTTGCGACCGAGATCGCCTCGACCCTGACCGGAAGCTCGTCGCGCTCGAGAGCCCAGAGAAGTGAGTAGAAGATGAGCTGATGACGGGCAGAGCGGAGACTGCCCGTCTTCCAATCCACGAGACGCCGCTCTCCGCTCTCCTCGAAAACGGCGTCGACCTTCCCTCGAAGGACGAGGCCGGGAGCGGGCTCTGCCTCGAGCGCCACTTCTGCGCTGCGGAACCCCTCGGTTGGGAACCGCGTGAAGCGGGCGTAGAGCTCGCGGGCTTCCTCGACAAGCCCCCGCAGCTCGCTGGGCCGCAGGGACAAGCGGGCGACAGAGGCGTTGAGCCCCTGCCCGATCTCCTCGCGGCAGACCTGCTCGAACTCCTCCGCATCGATCGGCCCGCTCGTGAGGTGGCGAGCGAAGACGCGATGCGCGAGCCCGCCACGAAACGACTGCCGCGTGTCCGCCGGGTAGCTGCCCCGGAGCCTGCCCATGGCCTGTTCAGGGCACGTGCGATAGGTCACGTAGGTGGTCGCGGATACCACGAGATCGTCACCGGGAGCAACCGTAGGGAACTCGATCATCGCTCGATCGTATCGACACCGCTACGAAACACTCGCTTCTTGCCAGAACCGGTACACTCACACCCGTCAGGCTGGCCAGCCGACGATCTCACTCGAACCCGATTCGACGAATGCCTCGCAGACTCCGCATTGCCCTCCTCAGCGCGATCCCGATCACGGTGCTGCTGCTGCCCGTGGTCGTGTACGCGTTCGACCGCGCCGTCACCAACGGTGAGGTCACGCGGAACGTGTTCGCCGCCGGCATCGACCTCGGTGGATTGGGAAGGGACGACGCCGTCGCAGCTCTCGACGAGTACGAGGCGACGCTCGCGGACCAGCCGCTGACGTTCGTCATCGCCGGTCATCGGTTCACGCTCCCGGCAGCCGACATCGGGCTCGACGTGGACACCGAGGCCGTTGTGGACGTCGCGCTCGCTCAGCGCCAGAAAGGGTTCTTCTCCGGGTTCTTCGATTGGATCGACGGCTTCGCCGACGAGATCACGATCCCGTTCGAAGTGGGGTACGACGCAATCGTGCTCGACGACCTGCTGACGGCCTGGGAGATCGAAGCGGTCGAGGAGCCGGCGTACAACGGATCGGTCGTCGTCGTCGACGGCAGAGCCCTGCCCGAGTCCCCGAGAGCCGGCGAAGGAATCGAGCGACCGGTCGCGCATCGGCTCGTCGCCAACGAGATCCAGACGACCGGCTGGCGACCGCTGCGGGTACCGACGCTCGAACTCGCTCCCGAGCTGACCGACGACGACATCGACGAAGTGGTCGAGGAAGCCAACCGTCTCATCGGCTCGGAGGTGGTGCTCAGGGCCGAGGATCCGCCGTTCGAACTCGTGTTCACCCCCGAGCAGCTCACGAGCGCCTTCTTCATCGACATGAAGAGGAACAGCCCCATCACGTTCGACCTCGGATTCGACAGAGCGGCCGTGGCCGCGCTCGTCGCCCCGTACCGGCAGGAGTTGGAGAGACCGGCACGCAGCGCCGAGTTCATCGTGGACGAAGAAGCGCAGACGGTTGCGCTCATCCCAGGGAGATCCGAGACGCTCGTCGATATCGACCTCGTTCTCGCAGAGCTGACAGAGGCGGCCCGAAGCGTGTCCGGGCTGGGACAGCTGAAGCTGGCAGAAGGTCAGCCCGCCGAGTTCACCACCGCACAGGCCGAAGCCATGATGCCGATGACCCTCGTGTCAACGTTCACGACACGCCACGCCGCCGGCCAGGACCGGGTGCACAACATCCATACCATGGCCGACGCGGTGGACGGCGCCGTGGTGCAACCCGGGGCCGAGTTCTCGCTCAACGAGCATGTCGGCCAGCGTACGACGGAGAAGGGGTATCTCCCGGCACCCATGATCGAGGGAGGCAAGCTCGTCGACAGTGTCGGTGGAGGCGTGTCCCAGTTTGCGACCACGTTCTACAACGCGGTGTTCGAGGGCTGCTATCGCGACATCACCCACAAGCCGCACTCGTTCTACATCTCCCGCTACCCCGAGGTGAACGAGGCAACGGTGTCGTGGCCGGAGCCCAACCTGATCTTCCGCAACGACTCCTTTGCGCTGATCATCGTCAAGACGGAATACACGTCCAACTCCATCACCGTCAGCTTCTACGGCAACAACGGCGGCAAGACGTGTGAGCGGCGCCTCGGCTCGAGATCCGCCTTCACCACGCCCAAGGACACCTTTGAGCCCAATGCGGAGCTCAACCCCGGGGAACAGGACATCGTCCAATCCGGGATCAGGGGTTTCACCAACTCGGTCACCAGGGTCATCACCTACGCCCACGGGACCGTCGAAGAGCAGGAGTGGAGCTGGCGCTACCGACCCCTCGACACGATCATCGAGGTCCACCCGTGCATGATCATCGACCCCGAGGCCGCTGAGGGCGAGCAGGAGGAATGCCCGATCGAGGTGCCCGACCTCGCGGGTCAGGCGTCTGCCGCCGCGGTGGCGGCCCTCGAGGGCGCAGGATTCGTGGTTGCGACGGGACCCGAGATAGATGTAACCGACCCCGCGCTGGACGGCGTCGTCGTCGCACAGAGCGTTCCGGGCGGCGACTTCCTCGCAGGCGGCAGCACGATCACCATCCAGATCGGGAAGTTCACACCGCCTCCGCCCCCGCCACCGCCTCCGCCGTAGGGAAGGAGGCTCCCGTCAGCCGGCTTCGGGGTAGAAGAGGAAGAACCCGGAGACGACGGTGGAGACCGAAGCCACGGCGTCGTCATCCCAGCCCGACAGACGGCGAACGACCACGACGTTCGAGCCGACGAACACATGGTCCACGGCGTCGTCGGATTCGAAGATCCGTGCCGCGAGCGCCGCAGGAAAGCGATCGTCGTTCGCAGCAGCCGCTGCGGACTCGAACACCGCACCATCTTGCCCCGTAATGCTGCGATCGGTTTCGAGCAGGACGACGTCTCCCACCACGTTGGCGCCGACCTCGATCCGCTGTCCCATCCTTGCTCCTTGCTTTAGCCGGGGCCCATGTCGCCCCGGCCGCCCAACGGCCGCCGGTCGGCGATCCTACGCTCCGCCGCCGGAGCCTCCAACGTCAGCGGGAGCTCTGTCCGTCTCCGGGGATCCCTGCGGTGCTCGACCCGACCGCGTGCAACTTCATGAGGTTCGTCGCTGATGCCCGGTTCGGCGGGATCCCTGCGGCCATGACGACACCGTCACCCGGGGCCACGATGCCCGCTTCGACCAGGTTCTGCTCTGCGTAGTTGACCATCTCGTCGGTCGAGTTGACCCTGCCGAACATCAGCGGTGTCACACCTGCGTACGCTGCCATCCTGCGGTAGGTAGCGGGTATCGGCGTATACGCATAGATGGTCGCGAGCGGCCGGTATTTCGAGATCAACCGCGCCGTCGAGCCGGACTCTGTGAACGCCACGATGGCCTCCAACCCGAGGTTGGCAGCCGCATCGACACACGCCTGGGCCGTTGCCGATGCGAACCGTGCGTGATCCTCGAGGAACTGGATGGCAGGTCCCCGCCCGTAGGCCTCATTGTTCTCGGCTTCACGACAGATGCTGGCCATGGCTTCGACGGCCCGTACCGGGAATCTCCCCACCGCGGTCTCCGCCGACAGCATGACCGCATCCGTGCCGTCGAGCACCGCGTTGAACACGTCGGTGACCTCGGCGCGCGTCGGCCGCGTCGACGCGGTCATCGATTCGAGCATCTCGGTGGCCGTGATCGAGATCCGGGCCCTGGCGTTCGCTCGCGCCAGGATGTCCTGCTGAGCGGCCGGCACGGCCTCGAACGACAGCTCCACGCCGAGGTCGCCCCTAGCCACCATCACGCCGTACGCCTCTTCGAGGATGTCGTCGAGATTGGCGTACCCGACCACACTCTCGATCTTGGCGATCACAGGGGTGCCCTCGGACAGCTTCTTCACCAGACGGACGTCGTCACCGGAGGACACGAAGCTCGACGCCACGTAGTCGACGCCGAGCTCTTGACCGAACTCCAGATCCGCCTCGTCCTTCTCGGTCACGACGGGCAGATCGAGGCGGGTCCCGGGGAACGCGACGCCTTTGTGGTCGTTGAGCTCACCACCGACGATGACGCGGGCAACGACGGAGCCGACCGCGCTCATCTCCGTCGCCTCCAACTCGATGAGGCCGTCGGCCATGAGGATGGTCGAGCCCGCGGAGAGATCCGCCGCATCGAGGTTCTCGATGCACACGTTGCGTGCGTCGCCCTCGCCCTCGCCGGGTGTCAACGCGACGACATCTCCGTCGTCGAGGCTCACGGCTCCGCCGGGGAACGTCCCGACCCGTATGCGCGGACCCTGGATGTCCTGGAGGATCGCGACGGGTGCTCCGCTCTTCTCCGCCGCGCTCCGCACCCACTGATGGAACATCCGATGGGTGTCTCGGTCTCCGTGCGAGAAGTTGAGACGTGCAACGTCCATCCCCGCCGCGACCAGACCCGCGATCGCTTCTACGGACTGCACCGCGGGACCCAGGGTGGCAATGATCTTCGTCTTGCGCTCCAGAATCCCTCCCGACCTGCGCACCGCCACGTTACCGGCTGGGCAGCGGGAGGCGGTCGAGTAGTAAGGGCCCGTAGGGAGGCTCAGCCGGGCAATCCAAATGTGCGGGAGTGTCCGCGACGAGTACCCTTCGTGACCCGCCGCAGTGGCGGTCTGTCCATGGGAGGAAGCACTACATGCTGAAATCGAAGAGGATGCTCCTCGTCCTCGGGGTGGTACTTGCCCTCGTCGCCGCGTCCTGCGGTGACGACGATGCCGGGGACACCGGCACCGACGGGACGGCTGCTCCGGTTACGACGGCAGCTGCCGCCACCACGAGCGCCCCGGGAGACACCGCGGCGCCATCGGGATTGCCTGATTTGGGTGGTCAAGAGGTGACGGTTGGTGTGGAGAACGCGTATCTGCCGTTCAACTACATCCCGCTCGGTGGCACCGAGGGTGTCGGCTGGGACTACGACGTGTGGGCTGCGATCTGTGGCCTTTTGAACTGTGTCCCGGTGATGACCGAGGCCGGTTGGCCCGCAGTGATCGACCAGGTCGCCAATGGTGAGCTGGACACCGCAGCGGACGGGATCTCGATCACCGACGAGCGCAAAGAGATCGTGGACTTCTCCGACGCCTACATGGTGGTCCAGCAGAAGTTCATCGTGCAGCTCGGCGACGACCGGTTCCCCACAGCGGATTCGATCATCAACGGTGATGCGCTCGTCGGTACCCAGGTCGGTACGACCAACTTCGAGCTCGCCGTCGAACTGTTGGGTGGCGACGACCGGATCTCGGCGTTCGACCAGTTCCCGCTTGCCATCCAGGCGCTCATCGCGGGTGACGTCGATGCCGTGATCATCGACGACGCCGCGGGTCTGGGCTATGTCGGCGAGAACGCCGACGTGATCAAGACCGTCGACGATGCGTTGCAGTCCGACCCGCTCGGGTTCATCTACCCGCTCGGTAGCGACCTCGTGGGACCGGTCAACCAGGCGCTCCAGGTCCTCAAGGACAACGGAACCCTCGAAGACCTCGGACGCAAGTTCTTCACCGACGCCTTCACCGTCACCTACGACGACATCGAAGGCTGAGCGGCCCGCGATC
>JBHHXA010000024.1:0-14643 GCA_046756805.1 Acidimicrobiia bacterium | reverse complement strand
GGGGGTGATCTCCGGGTTCTCCAAGTGGTCTTCGATCGGGGGCGGCGTGTCGATCGCGGCTGCGCTCCTCGTTCCACAGGTGCTGGGTCTCGGGCTGCTGGCGGGTATACCGGTGATCATCGGCGTCGTCACGGTCGGGTTCCTCGCAGTGCTGTGGTTCGTCGGGCGCCCCATGGCGAGACGCCACGATCCTGCGCTGTCGACGCCGTACATCACGCTTGCGCTCACCAACCGCCGCGTGCTGCTGATCGAAAGGGGCACAGGCCGCGAGGCCAGCGTCGTCATCGAGGAAACGGCCCGAAGGCAAGTGACGAACGTCGCGTATTCGAAGGGGGGATGGCTCACGCCGCATCGCCTGGGATACCGCGTTGGGAAAGCCGACCGCCGGTTCGAGTTCCCGCGTGTGGAGCAAGTCGGGCGGCTGGCAGAAGGTCTCCGCGGCTGACCCGGTCAGTCCACCGCCACCCAGCCGGCTCCGTGTTCGACAACGGTGCCGTCGCCGTCGACCGTGAAGTCCGCCGCGACGTTCCCTATCTCGCACCGATAGTCGCCACCGGCCAGCCTCGTGTACTGCATCGTCAGTCTGCGAATGTCCCTCCCCGGGTAGGCGATCGATGCGGCGACCGCTTCCGCCCGGTCACCCGGTTCCAGCCGGAGGCGGTTGACGGCGACCGTGGTCGTCGCGGGTGTCCAGGAGAACGCGACGTCGATGGCTCCGTAGAGATCCACGATGGGGTCGTCACCGGTCGCCCAATGACCGTTGCCATCGGCGTTGAGGGCCAGCCTCCTGTCGTTACCGGGACCCTGGACGTGGGCGCCCACGGTCTTCGTCCGCCAGGCTGCATCGACGAGGATCGAATAGCGGATCTCTACCGGTCCGCCAGCTGCCCCGAGGAGCACCGTGCCTGCGATCCGGTGGCCGTCTCCGGTCGGTTCGAACACGCAGCGCTCGAGACCCAGACCGTCGCTGCGTCGCCACAGGATCACCGCCATGTTCGCGACCCTACCGCGGCTCGCCTTCGGCCGGCCGCAGGGCTCGGGCGGACAGCGCTCTGTCTCGCAACACAACATCTGCTTGCCGATGGGTACTCGACCTACCACCATCGCGGCGGGTGAGCCGCCCCGGGACCGACCAGTGAGACCGCCGACTCGAGTGCTGCTGCTGGGAGCCTTTGCTCTGGTGGGCGTGTTGACCGCCTGCCGGTCGGAGTCCTCTTCTTTCCCGTTCGACGGTGACTCGGACGACCCCGTCCTTCCTCCCGACCGCAGCGCACCCGTGGTGATGGAACTCATCGCCCTCGACATCTGGGCCCAACCGCTCCCACAGGACGAGGCCGAGCTCCTCGTGACACGTGACGGCAGGGAGCAGCCGGCGGCGGGCTGGCCAGAGGCCACGCTCCCCTTGCTCGAAGCGGGCCGGTACCAGGTCACGCTCTCTGCTCCGGGATACGAGACGATGTCGCTCGATGTCGGTTACGACGGCCGCGTGAACGCCGAGGCGGTCGATGTGCGCCGCGGGGAGGGCGCGAAGGGCAGCGGGTTGCTCGTCGCCCACGCGATGCGCGACGTGGACGGCCGATCCGTCCAGGTCCACTCGATCTACATGGGGTTGCGCCACGCATGGTTCTCGGCTCAGGGACGGCCGGCGCGCAGCGGCAACGACGTCACCCTCCTGATGGATGGCGAGGAGGCGTGGGAAGCGGTCGACGCCGACCTTCGGAGAGCCGTCGACCGGGTCGAGTGGGCCTCGTGGTGGTGGCAGTCGGACTTCGAACTGGTCCGGGACGAAGCGGGGTCGACGCCCGACGAACGCAGGGCCAACACGATCATCTCCATCCTGGACGCCTCGCCGGCGGAGAAGCGGATCCTCATGAATCGCTTCCTTGCCGCCTCCGTCGACCTCATTGCACGCGACGACGCGCTCCACGAACGGGGAGCGACCCCCGGCGACGGCTTCGAGTTCCTGCCCCAGCTGAACCCAACGAAGGGAGCGTTCACCTTCGAGGTCGGCGAGTTCAGCTTCCTGGAGCGGCTCGTGATGGCTCGACCCGAACTGGCGGGCGCGAGCTTCGACGGCGACGTTCCCATTGCCTCGACCGTGCCCCCTCACGAGGTGAGCCTCGATCTGGGTGGCTTCGATGTGCAAGCGGCCTCGTACCACCAGAAGTTCGGCGTGATCGACGGCCGGGTGGCGTACATCGGCGGTATGAACACCAAGGACGTCGACTGGGACACCAGTGATCACCTCGTCTTCGACCCGCAACGGATGCGGCTCGGCGCTCCGGAGCCACAGCGGGAGGCAGTCGCCAACCGGGAGGCCGACCCGGACTTCGGCCCGCGCAAGGACTACATGGTCCGTATCGAGGGCCCCGCGGTGCAGGATGCCGAGGACGTGTTCCACTTGCGATGGGTACACCAGATCGAGGCCGGAGCGACGTACGCCGAGAACGCCAGCGACTTCACGGTCAGTCGTGACCAGCCACCGATCCCGGGCGGTGTCCATGCTCAGGTGACGGCGACGATGCCCGCACCGTTCAACGAGTTCGCCATAGCGGAGACCTGGTTCAACGCCGTGGGGCAGGCTGAGGACTACATCTTCATCGAGGATCAGTACTTCCGTATCCCGATGCTTCTCGACGCCATCCTGGCCCGGATGGCCGACGTCCCCGATCTCGAGCTGGTAGTCATCACCCAGCCCGTCAACCGGTGGACGGACCCCGGATGCGTCTGGAGCTATCGCGGCTACCAGGAGGTGCGTTCTGCGTTTCCCGACCGCCTCAGCTTCTACCAGCTCCGGTCGTTCGACTACGTTTTTGACGCTGCCTTCATCGACGAGCACAAGGCTCGCTTCGTCGACATGGCCACCCACTCCAAGCTGCTCGTGGTCGACGACGTGTTCTTGAGTGTGGGGTCGGCGAACAAGAACAACCGGGGCATCGTCTACGAGGGCGAGCTGAACCTGGCCGTCCACGACGCCGAGTGGGTGAAGGACGCGATGCGCCGGGTGCTGGCCGCCGTGCTTCCGAAAGGGACCGACGTCGACCCCGGCAGCGCCGGCTGGGTGCGGCAGCTCGCGGAGGCCGCGGCCGCCAACGATGCGGTGTACGAAGCATGGGCCGGCAGCGGATTCCAGGTGCGGGCCCGAACGGCCGATCTGTCCGAGGACCTCGTCCCGCACGGCTTCCTCTACGGGCTGGAGTTCGGCGACCCCGCAGACTGCCTGCTCGCAGGCGTCGGTCCCGACACGGCCTGAGGGCCGCGGGAGGAGGGCGTTCCTGCGCCCGATAGCATGACGGCTCTCGCGAGGAAGGACACCATGAGCTGGAACGACGACCTGGAGAAAGCGTTCAACACGCAGATCACCCTCGAATTCGCGTCGTCGTACCGATACCTCGCGCTTGCCGGTTGGCTGGAGAGCGCGGGATTCCCCGGCATGGCCACCTGGATGCGCATCCAGTCCGACGAGGAGCGGGACCACGCGCTCCGGTTCTACCAGTTCGTGATCGATCGCGACGGCGCCGTCAGTCTGGGATCGATCGCGGCGCCGGATGGGGACTTCTCCTCGCCGCGGGAGGTGTTCGACAGGGCGCTCGCCTACGAGCGGGAGGTCACGGCGGCGATCAATGACCTGTACGGCCTCGTCACCGACATGCGCGACTTTGCCTCGTTTCCCTTGCTGGACTGGTTCGTGAAGGAACAGGTCGAAGAGGAGGCCGCGGTGCAGCAGATCATCGACGACCTCGAGCGCGCCGGATCCGAGGGCGCCACCTTGCTGATGATCGATCGCGAGCTGGGTGCCCGGACGGCGGGCGGAGCGCTCTGACGCTCAGATACGAGTTGCGATGTGGTCGATCGCGGCCACGAGCCTCTCGATGTCCGCGGGCTCGATGTTGGGGAAGCATGCGATCCTGAGCTGGTTGCGACCCAGCTTCCGGTACCCGAACGTGTCGAGGATGCCGTTGCTCCGCAGTACGCCCTCGATCACGTCCGCCGCGATCTCCTCGGCGAAGTCGACCGTCACGACCGTGGGTGACCGGTCCGCTTCCGCCTCCACGAACGGCGATGCGTAGGCGCTGCGCTCTGCCCAGTCGTAGACGATGCGGGACGACGTCAGGCTGCGTTTCACAGCCCAGTCGAGCCCACCCATCTCGAGCATGGTTTGGAGCTGCCCGGCCAGCAGGAAGATCGTTGCCAGCGCGGGTGTGTTGTACGTCTGATCCTTGCGGGAGTTGTCGAGTGCGCTCTTCAGGTTGAGGAACGGCGGAATCCACCGCCCCGAGCCTGCGATCTGCTCGATGCGCGCCTGACCCTGCGGCGAGCACAGCGCCACCCAGAGCCCTCCCTCGGATCCGAATGCCTTCTGAGGTGAGAAGTAGTAGACGTCGAACTGTGAAGCGTCGATCTCCATGGCGCCCGCACCGGATGTCGCATCGACGACGACGATGCCCTCGGCACCCGGGGGTCGAAGGATCGGCGCGGCGACGCCGGTGCTCGTCTCGTTGTGTGTCTGTGCGTACACGTCCACATCCGGATCGGAGATCGGCAACGGGTGAGTGCCGGGCTCGGACTCGATGCGCTTCGGTTCCTCGAGGTGGGGCGCACCGGACACGGCCGTTGCGAACTTGCCGGAGAACTCCCCGAACACGAGATGCTGGCTGCGACGCTCGATGAGGCCAAACGCTGCGGCGTCCCAGAAGGCCGTTGCCCCCCCGACACCGAGCATCACCTCGAACCCTGCGGGTAGCGAGAACAGCTCGTTGAACGATCGGCGCACCGTGGAGACGACCGACCGGACTCCTTCTTGTCTGTGGCTCGTGCCCAGATACGACGCGCCGGTCGCGGCCAGCTCGCGGAGGGTCTCGGTTCGTACCTTCGATGGACCTGAGCCAAACCGGCCGTCCGCGGGGATGAGCTCGGCGGGGAGGTCGATGGTGGGGAGATCTGGCATGGTGGCGAACTCGGTAGGGTGTCGGGTCTGCGGCGCTGCCGCACCCGAGGAGGCTACCAACCGATGGCCGTCAGCAACGCACGAGGTCTGTCCGCGAGAGCAGCCGGTCTGGCGGAGTCCGCGACGCTCGCCATCACCGCCAAGGCCGCGGCGTTGCGCGCCGCGGGCGAGCACGTCATCGGGTTTGGCGCAGGCGAGCCCGACTTCCCGACCCCGGATCGGATCGCACGAGCCGCTGCGGAGGCCGCGCTGGACCCCGCGAACCACAAGTACACGCCCGCCGCGGGCCTGCCCGCCCTGCGCGAGGCGATCGCTGCCAAGACCGCAAGGGATTCGGGCTACGAGGTGGACCCGTCGCAGGTGGTGGTCACCAACGGGGGGAAGCACGCCGTGTACGCCACCTGCCAGGTGCTTCTCGACCCCGGCGACGAGGTGCTGCTACCGGCCCCCTATTGGGTGACGTATCCGGAGGCGGTCCGACTTGCCGGAGCCACCCCCGTCGTGGTCGCCAGCGACGAGACCACCGGGTTCCGGGTCGACGTCGACGCGCTAGAGGCTGCCCGCACGCCGGCCACGAAGATGCTCATTTTCGTGTCACCCTCGAACCCGACGGGTGCGGTCTACCCCCACGACGAGCTGGTCGCCATCGGCCGCTGGGCCGCGGAGCACGGCATCTGGGTGCTCACCGACGAGATCTACGAGCATCTCGTCTACGGCGCGGCCCGGTTCTCGTCTCTGCCGGTTGCGGTGCCCGATGCCGCCGAGCGCTGTGTCGTCGTCAACGGCGTCGCCAAGACGTTTGCGATGACGGGGTGGCGGGTCGGCTGGATCGTGGCGCCGGGCCCGGTGGCGGCCGCGGCAGCGAGGCTGCAGTCGCACACGACGTCGAACGTCGCCAACGTCGCCCAGCGGGCGGCGCTCGCCGCCGTGTCCGGGCCGCTGGACGCGGTCGCAGAGATGCGTGAGGCTTTCGACAGGCGCCGCAGACTCATCCACAAGCTCCTGAGCGCGATCGATGGCGTCGAGTGCATCGAGCCCGAGGGCGCGTTCTATGCGTTCCCTTCGATGGCAGGGCTGTTGGGACGGCCGCTGGGAGGGACCTCTGCGACGACCACGCTCGAGCTCGCAGCTGCGGTGCTCGACACAGCCCGGGTCGCTTTCGTGCCGGGGGAGGCGTTCGGTGCCCCGGGCTACGCCAGGTTCTCCTTTGCCCTCGGTGACGACGACATCGCAGAGGGTCTGGGCAGGATCGCGGAGCTGGCGGGGGGCTGAGGGTCTTTCAGCGTGCGAGCGCGGCGGCGACCTGCTTCCAGGCCGCTCCGGCAGGGTCGATCACGTCGAAGTGGTCTGCTGCGTCGATTACCACCAGCGTCACCTCGTCGCCGGCGTCGCGTGCTGCGGCTGCGTATTCCCGGGACAAGTCGACCGGGATCACTTCGTCTGCCGCACCGTGGGCCACGATCTGCCTGGCTCCCAGCGGGAGGAGGGCCATCGGCGATGCCGAGGCGAACCGGGAGCTCCCGTCGTCCGGGGTGCGACGAAGGAACTCCTCCACGGCTCCCGCCCCGAGGTCGAGACGATGGGCCGCTGCGAGATCGTTGACGCCGGCGAGCGTCACTGCCGTTACAGGCACGACCTTCGGCTCGGCGGGAGGCTGTGCCTGGTAGAGGTCGGGTCTCGCCACGGACCAGAGCGCCAGCTGACCTCCCGCAGAGTGACCCACCGCCGTGACGCGATCCAAGTCGAGCGCATGCTCCGTCGCCAGCCCCGCGAGGGCGTCGATACTGGCTGCGACATCGAGGAGCGTCAGCGGCCACCCACCGCCTGATCCCAACCGCCGGTACTCGATGTTCCAGGTGGCGAAGCCCCGCTCGACGAGGTCGACGGCCAGCCCGTCCATGAGATCGCGCGTCCACTGATCACGCCAGAACCCGCCGTGGAACAGGGCGGCGACCGGGTGCGGGCCTGCGCCGACCGGGACTCGCAGCTCGCCGAGCCTGTGCGGGCCCTCGCCGTAGTGGATGGCCATGGGTGGGAAGACGTCCGACGTGGCGAGACGGGCGAGCGCATCCCGGTACCCTCGCAAACCCCGTCCGTACACGACGTACTCGCATGCAGGTGCGATCACCGACACCCGGCGCCACTCCTCCCGCGCCCGGATGTTCGAGATGTGGACCTCCACGGCCGGTAGGCCGGAAGCGAGGATCGCATCGTGGATCGCATAGCTGTAGTGCGTGAGCGCTCCCGCGTTGAGGACGATGCCGCCGAAGTCGTCGCGGGCCCCCTGGATGAGGTCGATGAGCTCGCCCTCGTGGTTCGATTGCTCGCACTCGATGTCGAGTCCGAGATCGCGACCCCAGGCAGCCACCATCTCTTCCAGCTCGGCGAGGGTCGTCGTCCCGTACACGTCGGGCTCGCGCAGCCCGAGGAGGTTCAGGTTCGGTCCGTTGAGAACGAGCGCCCGTTGCATGATCGGCGAGGCTACGCCGGGTCGGTGCGGCTCACAACACGGTGGCGTGCTCGCCGGCCAGCTGCCGGGCCTCCGCCAAGAGACCTGAGTCGAGGGTGGCGTCGATGAGAGTCCTGCGCTCTGCGATGGTGGCGAGGATGGCGTCCGCGACCTCCCCCGGTGCGACGTCGGGTCGGTGGTCTTGGACGGCTCCCGTCGCCTCGGGGCGCCAGGAGATGCCGAGTGCTTCGTACACGGGGGTCAGGATCTCGTTGACGGCGGTGCGGTTGTCGACGACGACGACCCCACCGACATGTGCCGCGTGCCGGTCGAGACGCTGGCCGACCCCCATCAGCTTCGTGAGACCACCGGCGTTCACGCTCCACCGGCCCGGGCAGTACTCGCCCCTGACCTCGCCGATGCGGGCGTCGATACCGAGGGTCCTGAGTGCGTCGGCCATGATGCCGGCGACGGCCGCGAACCGCGAGCCGACCCCGGCGCGCGGGGTTTCCGCAGGGACCGTCCACCCGAACGCGAGGGTGCCCTCGTGGAAGACGGCCGCTCGTCCCCCCGCAATCCTCGTTATCGGCACAAAGCCGCCGGCGCGGGTCGCGGCGACCGCAGCCGGATAGCCGGGCTCGAGCGTGTCTCGCTTCCCGAAGGCCACCACGCGGCCCGGCGTGAAGAGCCGGAAGGATTCCGGCAGCGTCCCTCGAGAGGTCCGCTGCAGCATGGCGCGAGACAGCGCCGTGTCGACGCCGGGCTCGTCGGGATAGCCGGTGCGGATGATGCTGATGGGGCCGGTCACGAGGTGCGAGCGTAGCGACGCCACAAGCCCTGGTTTTCGCGGTTTCGGGGTAATCTCGCCTCGATGACCCCCCATCTCGCCCGTGCTGCGGCGTGGTCGCTCGGTGTGACGCTGTTGTTGACCGCGTGTGGAGAAGCCGGGCTCCTCGACGGCCTCGGCGCGCGATCCCAGGATGTCGTCTACGAGGACACCACGACCACGACGACGGTGCTGATCGAGACGGCATCCGACCGAGAAGTCGGTGCGGTCGCAGCCGTCGATGTGGAGTGGTTCAACGATGTCATCGAGCGGCAGTTCCAGGGTGAGCCTTCGTACGTGATCCAGAAGGTGTGGCAGCGAAGAACGGGGGAGACGCGGTTCATCCAGGCGAGCAGGCTCGAGATCACCCAGGCTCTGCCCAATATCCGCTTCCCCTCCCTGGTGCCCGACGAGGTTGGATGGGTGACGTCGCAGCTCGTGTACGACACGGTCGCCGCGACGCTCGACGCGGACACGGCAGTCGCCTTCGGGCTCTGGGCACTGGAGCCGTACACGGTGACCGACGGTCGGGTCGCGGTGCTTCGGGTAGGTGTGGCGAGGCCCGAGCAGCAGGAGGCCCCGTCGCAGATCATCGCCGACGTGGTCGACGAGGGGATCAGCCTCAACTGGGTCACCGGGGACTTTCGCTACGAACTGTTCTGCCGCACCAGCCTGCCCGAGGACCTGTGCTGGCAGATGGCCGAGATGAACTCGCTGCTCGTCGGGCAGCTCCGTGGCGCCGATACCGCACAGGCTGCCTCGGCAGGCGGCTGACGTTCTCGTCTCCCGCGGGCCTGCGTAAGCTCCCGTCCTGACCGGGTCGGCAGCCGCCCGACGCCGGGGCACAGCAACCGAGGAGGCCTTCCATCTACCACTCGAGCGGTTGGTGGTCGTACGTTCGCTACGACGAAGAACAGGACCGTCCCACGGTGGATCGGGCGCTGCTGCGCAGGGTGCTGCGCTATGCGAGACCGTACCGTGCCCGGCTCGGCCTCGTGCTGACGACGATCCTCGTCATCTCGGCGCTCTCCGCCGTTCCGCCGCTCCTCATCCGTCGCTTGCTCGACGAAGCCATTCCCGGAGACGACCTCGGTCTCGTCACCCTGCTCGGGATCGGCATGGTGGCCGTGCCCCTCATCAACGGCGCGGTGGGCGTCTTGCAGCGTTGGGCGTCGGCTTCGGTCGGCGAGGGGATCATCTTCGACCTGCGCCGGCAGCTGTACGGGCACCTCCAGAGGATGTCGCTCGGCTTCTTCACCGCGACCCGGACCGGCGAGGTGATGTCCCGGCTCAACAACGACGTCGTGGGGGCGCAGCAAGCCGTGACCGGCACCTTCGTCACGCTGGCCTCCAACATCGTCTCTTCGGTCATCACGTTCGCCATCATGTTCGGACTCGAATGGCGACTGGCACTCCTGTCCGTGGCGATCCTCCCGCTGTTCATCCTCGTCTCGCGGCGCGTGGGCCGAATGCTGCGAGTGATCCGGAGGCAGCAGCTCGAGCACAACGCAGAGATGAACGCCCACATGCAGGAGACGCTGAGCGTGTCCGGCGCACTCCTGGTGAAGCTGTTCGCCCGGATGGAGGACGAGGACCGGCGCTTTGCCGACCGGGCGGGCCACGTGCGCGATCTCGGTGTGCGCCAGGCGACCATCGGCCGGTGGTTCTTCATGGCGCTCGGCGTCATGAGCGCGATCGGCACCGCCCTCGTCTTCTGGGTCGGCGCCGTCATGGTCATCAACGACGTGATCACCGCGGGCACCATCGTCGCCATGTCGTTCTACCTCACCAGCCTGTACGGACCGCTGTCCGGTCTCTCCAACGCCCGGGTCGAGTTCGCCACCTCGCTGGTGTCGTTCGAGCGCGTGTTCGAGGTGCTCGACATGCCGCACGACATCACCGAGGCTCTCGAGCCGCTGGCGGTGGACCGGCTGCGAGGTGCGGTCGCATTCGACGACGTCTGGTTTTCGTACGGTGCAAACGGTGCGGGGGGGCTGGGGTCGGTGCGCCGGTACGGGTGGGGCGGGATGACCGAAGGCGAGGACGAGGCGGCATCGCGTCCGGCTCCGACCTGGGCACTCTCGGATCTGTCGTTTTCCGTCGAGCCGGGCGAGCTGGTGGCGCTCGTCGGTCCCAGCGGTGCGGGGAAGACGACCACGACGTACCTCGTTCCCCGGCTCTACGACACCACGCGGGGTGCGGTTCTGCTCGATGGTCACGACGTGCGCGACCTCCCCCTCGGCACGCTCGCACGGTCCGTCGGCATCGTGACGCAGGAGTCGTACCTCTTTCACGACACGATCGCGGCCAACCTCCGGTACGCAGACCCGGAGGCGACGGACGCCGAGCTGAGGGAGGCGGCCGCTGCCGCCAACATCGCCGCATTCGTGGACTCCCTTCCGGACGGATTCGACACCGTGGTCGGGGAACGGGGGTACCGGTTGTCCGGGGGTGAGAAGCAGCGCATCGCCATCGCCCGGGTGATCCTCAAGGACCCGGAGGTGCTCATCCTCGACGAGGCGACGTCGCATCTCGATGCCCAGTCCGAGGCGTTGATCCAGGAAGCGTTGGAACGCGTGATGCGGGGCCGCACCTCGCTCGTCATCGCGCACCGTCTGTCGACGATCCTGTCCGCGGATCGGATCCTCGTCATCGACGGTGGGCGCCTCGTCGAGACCGGGACGCACACCGAGCTGCTCGAGGCCGGCGGGCTCTATGCGGACCTCTACCAGACCCAGTTTCGGTCCATGGACAGGGAGCTGGCAGGCGAAACGCCCTGAAGTCAGAGGGCCGCGTCTCTCCAACCGGAGGGAGTCAGCACATGCATGATCCCGGGTGCCGGCCGCACATCGGGGTGGAGCCGGTGCAGCGCCCACGCCAGCGCTTCGACCACCTTCACGAGCCCCGGGCCTGCCACGTCCGACAGCATGCCGTCGATGGCCAGAGCCACGGGAGATCCTCCAATGTCAAGGCTCTCCGATGCTTCCGCCTCGTTCTCTGCTCCGCCGAGGACCACGACGAACTCTGCGGTCGCGACATTCGTGGTGGGGGTCCCACCAGCGGCCTCGACGACCTCATCCCACCACGGCCTTGCGTTGGCGGCTGTGGCGATGCCGCCGAGGGCAACCGCGGGCCGGTGGACGCCTTCGGTCGCTCTCGCTATGAAGCCGAGCCGGCGGCGCAGATGCGAAGCGAGGGCGAGGCCCTCTCGCTTGTCCCCGATGGCGGCGCCGATGACGATCGCGCCCTCGAGGATGTCTTCGAGCCGCGTCGGGTCGTACTCGACCACCCGACGCGGGGGAGTATCGGGTGGCTGTTCCCCGGCGGCGGGCCACGCCCCTGCCGCCACGACTACGTACGGTCCTGCGGCCGTTGCCGTCTCCGCCTGATAGCCGAGAGCGGACACGAGTTCTCTGGCTGCCGGCGACCGCGTCACGACGCGCATGAGCGGTGACGATACTCGGGCGGCAAACCCGGGTCCGGTACCGTCATCGCTCGTGATCACACGCAACCGGATCGTCGCGCTCCTGGCGGTGTTCGCCTCCGTGTGCGGCGGTGCGATGGCGGCCGACGAGTACTTTGTGGAGGTCGAGGCGGCTTCGATGCAATTCGCTCGCGACGGCGCCGACCTGGCGGATCGCTACGAGGCGCGACTCGAGGACGGCATCGCCGGGTTGACTGCGCAATACGACCTGGAAGATCCGGCGAAGATCGATGCGCTTGCGGCCGCGGCAACCGGGCTGGGGATCTCGACGACCGTCGATCTGCTCACCGCCCGCGCACAGAGCTACGGGCGCTTCATCGACGAACTGGAGTCGTTGTCGCCGCCATCTGAGGCAGCCGCGACGCACGAAGCGTCGCTTGCAGCCCTGCGCGATGCGGTGGAGTCGCTTCCCGCGACGATCGACGCGGTGCGCGGCTTGAAAGACATCGGGGAACTGGCCTCTGCGGTCGCCGTGTCCCCGTTCGGCGTTGCCCGGGAGCGGCTTGGTGCGGCCTGCCGCGATCTCGAGAGCATCGCCGCAGACGAGGCGATCGACGTGGATCTGCGGTGCCCATGACGACGGAGCACCTGCCGTCACGAACTGCCGGAGACGCCCCGCGGAGCGACCGGGTCGGATCATGAGCGGCGTCCCCTATCGCGTATGGACCGGGAGCGAGTGGATCGAGGTCGATGTCCCCGAGATGGGCGGCGAGGCCATCGTGGTCCCCAACGTCGCGGGCCTCGTGTATCGGGGAGCGGACCGGAGGGAGATCCTCCTCCAACGCAGGGACAAGGAGGGTGAGATCGTTCGCGGGCTCTGGGAGCTGCCCGGGGGCAGGTGGAGGGCCGGCGAGACGGCGGTGGAGGCCGTCGCACGCGAGGTGCGTGAGGAGACGGGCATCGAGCTCACCGCAGTGTCCGCGGCCGCGGAGCGGCTGGACACCGGTCCCGGGGTTGCCTTCGGTGTGGCCCGTCCTCTGGCGGTCGTCAACGGGATCGAGGGCGCCTATCCCTCATTGCACGTCCTGTTCGAGTGCCGCGGCGAGGGCGATCCCCGGCCGCTGGTGGGGGAGACGGCTGACCCGCAGTGGATCACGGTTGCAGCGGTCGTCGACATGTTGCGGGAGCGGCCGGATCAGTTCGTCTGGCAGACGCAGGCCATGCTGCGAGCGGTGTTCGGCGGCTGACCCGGGTTATTCGGCTGCGGTGTCCGCCACCGGGAGTTGCCTCGTGACGGAGGGGATGACGAGTACCGGACGACTCGTCTGTGCGATGAGCTGCGAGGACACGCTTTCCCAGGCGGAGGTGGCAAAGATGCGGCGGGTCGCCCCGAGGACGATCACGTCTGCCTCGATCTCGTCGGCCAGCACCGAGATCTGTTTGGCAGGGTTCTGGCCCTCGAGGAACGTCGTTCGGGCGGTGATGCCCGCCGCCCGAAGCGCGGACACGAGTGGTTCGGTGAGCCGCGAGCCCCGCTCCTCGACGTAGCGATCGATCAAGGTGTCGTCCCCGGGGTCGCCATTGCCGGTGTCGTGCTGCCCGAGAGGGTGCCATCCATCGGCGTGAACGTCCTCGAGGAAGCTGCGAGGCACTTCGATCACGGTCGTCACGGTCACCGTTCCGTCGTCACTGGAGAGGCGGCCGGCGAACTCGACGGCAGCGCCGGCCGACAGCACCCCCGTGGTGGCGATGAGGATGTGCATCGCTTCACATTCTAGGAAACCGGCGGCGCGTAGTGCTGGCCGCAGCGTCGGAATTCGCGCTCTTGAGCGGGTGTGGAGGCGGCGATCAGCTCTCGCCCATGCCCCGGCCCTGCGCCCACAACCGCTGCAAGTCCTCCGGGTCGACGGCGGTGCGCGGGCTCACCCTGTGCTCATGGCGCCGGGAGGTGTCGATGGAGGCCCGCTCCTCGGCGATCTCGATGCGGGTGTCGTCGAGGTCGGCCCTGGCCTGTGCCAGCTCCGTCACCCGCTCCGGATCCCGCGGCGCATCGTGGTACACGCGCCACCTGCCGACGAGCCTGTCGTAGAGGCGCTGGAACCGCCTGGTGAGCATCTTGTGTCGGCCTTTCGACGTTCTGTCGATGGTAACCGGTGCATGGCGCGTGGGTCCGGTATCGTGCCGGGGGTCGCGATGCAACAGCGACATCGGGGAGGCATCACCCGTGGTTTCCGGGCTGGCGACGGCGGTTCCTGCCGGTTTGAGCAGGGTGATCATGCTTGTCGGCATCCTCGTGTCCGCAGGGTCCATCCTGCTCGTGGTGCGAGTGGCGCGCCGACAGGCTCGGATCCGTCCCGGCTTCGATGTCGCCAGGGTGGTCCTCGGCATCGGGTCCGCGATCGTCCTCGGTTTGGTGACTGCCGTGCAAACGCCGGGATGGCTTGCCGTCGTCGCGGTGGGTGCCGGTGCCGCGCTGGGGTACTTCCAGGGCGGTCAGCTTCAGGTGACCATCCGCGACGGGTCGGGTTTTGCGACGCGGACGATGCTGGGAATCGTGCTCTGGGGCGGTGGTCTGTTGGCGATGCAGGCCGCGGGCCTCGCATCGCGAACAGGTGTGTTCCGCCTGGGTCAGGCCCTGGCCTTCTTCAGCATCGCCATCACCGTCGGGCTCATGGCAGGTAGGAGCGGCCCCGTGCAGGAGGCGCGCAAAGCCGCGGCGAGCGTTGCCGCGGCGGCCGTTGTGGCCCTCGTCGTTGCCCCGGTCGCTCTCGTGGCAGGTCATGCCGTCCCGGCAGACGCCCAATCGGGCCTCTTCACGGACGCGGAACTGTGTGACTTCACGCCCCGTGATGGGTTCTGGGGCCATGGTGTCTTCATCACGGACTCTGACCTCAGCATCCTCGGCATCGTCAACCACGAGGTGACGGTGCCCTCGGCTCTGGCGGCGTGCAGCAATGGCTTCGAGCTCGACGATGGAGTACGAATCGCCGTCGGGC
>JBHHXA010000023.1:0-14774 GCA_046756805.1 Acidimicrobiia bacterium | reverse complement strand
GTCTCGTTGACGGGGAAGGACACCGTCACGTCGCGGGCGTTGGTGCGGTCGTCGCTGCACTCGTGACTACCGCAGGTGTGGCTGCTGCCGGTGGTGCGGTCGGGTCCCCACCGCCGCTGAATAGCCTGACGATGACGAAGATTGCACCTGCTACCAATGCAATGGCGCCGACCGCCACCACGATTCGGGGTATGGGAGTCTTGGGCGTTGGAGGAGGCTGTTCGTCGCCGGCGAACCCCCTCTCATGGACGTCGACGTTGGCGGCTCTGCCGTCTGAGCGGATGCCGATGCGGCCGGCAGGCTTACGTCGCTGAAGTGACCGTCCGGACCGTCACCCGGGTCACCCGGGTCGCCGGGGTCTCCGGGTCCGTCGAGGTCGACGAGCTGCTCTTCGCCCGGCTGGAGGTCGGGCGGCAGCAGGTACCACATGTTGTGCGGCCCGTGGACCCACTTCGAACCGGGCACCGCGTCGTCGGGCATCCAACCCGGCATCGGGCCCGGGTCGTCTTCGCTCACGCGATTGCGGGCGATCACGGCTCGGCTTCCCCAGCCGCTCTTGTTGTAGCCCGGCGGGAGTTCCCCGGTGCCGATGGCGTACGTCAACCCGGACCCGCCGTCCTCCGGAAAATCCTCGGACCCCACAAGCGGTCCCCCCCCGGGCTCGTTGCCCCAGTCCGCATCGGGGTCGAAAAAGCCGTCGTCGTCGTTCCCACCAGGCCCATTCGTCACGGCGTTCCCTCCTCGTCGATGTACGCCGTGGTCAACGAGGTCCCCGTCGGTCTTTCCCGGCCCCAATGCACCTGTGCGTTCTGCCCCCTGCCAAATATAGACACACGCACTCTCCGGTCACCACTCGCTCCATGGGTCGGGGCCGATGCGAGCTACGATCGCCGTGGTGGCGGTGATCCCCTTCTACGGCGTGGAGCGTCCCGATCTCTTTGCGATCGAGCGCCGGGCGATGGACCGCCCCGGTCGGGTGATCGAGGCGCTCGCTGCGGGGCTCCCGCGACGCGGCAGCGTCGTCGACGCCGGTGCGGGAGGTGGCTTCACCGCCCTGCGCCTCATGACGCTCGAGAGGGTGGTGTACCCGGCGGAGCTCTCGTCCGCCATGATCCGGCGTGACCGGGCGCTGCCCTGGATCCAGGCCGAGGCCGAACATCTCCCGTTCGCAGACGGAACCCTCGATGCCGCATACGCCACATGGGCCTACTTCTTCTCTCGCGGGCCGGCGCCAGAGCCCGGGCTGCGGGAGCTGCATCGTGTGGTGCGCCCCGGTGGGCCGTTGCTCATCGTCGAGAACCTAGGTGGCGATGAGTCCTGCGCCCTCGCCTCGGAGGACATCACGGCGGATCTGAGCTTCTGGGACGCCAGGGGATTCGCGTGCGAGGTGATCGAGACGTGCTTCGAGTTCGCCAATTCCGGCGAGGCCCGCACGTTGCTCGAGTTCTACTTCGGCGAGCGGGGAGCAGAGGGCGCCGCTCAGCGTCTCTCCTTCCGCGTCGGGTTGTTCTCTTCGATCAGCCGTGGCCCGCGCTGAGTGCGTGATGCATCAAATGTGACGCCGGGTGTGCGATGATCTCGCACTTGCTGGAGACCGTTCAGGCGGCCACGCGAGGCCGGCACGCAAGGAGAGCCCATGGTCGATTGGAAGAAGCGGATAGAGAAGCACGCGAGCGATCAGCTCGATACGGACGAATTGATCCTGGCGGGGTTGCCCGTGCAACCGGCGGGTTACGTCGCACAGCAAGCGGGGGTCGCGGGCGCCGGGGGCGGTGTCGTGGGGTTCCTTGCCGGGAGCAAGGCAAAGAAGCGGAGAGAGGCCGAGACGGAGGCTCCGACCGGCAAGGCGTCGGCGTTCCCCAAGGACGCCATCATCCTCGCCGTGTCGAACCGCAGGCTGTTGGCGTTCAAGCAGCACAAGATGTCCGGCAAGCCGCAAGCGCTCCTGGCCGGCTATGCGCTGGCAGAAGTGTCGAGCATCTCCACCGAGAAGCGGAAGCTGAGCAACGCGGTGTACATCACCTTCGACGACGGCAGCGTCGTCGACCTGGACTCCATGAAGGGCCAGAAGGTCGAACCCCTGATCGCCGCCTTCGAGGGCGCAAGCGGTTAGGCCGGCGACCAGTCCTCGCTGGGTCGGGCGGCTGAGGCGCCGTGCGTGAACGCAGGGAGGCGGGCACGGGCGGTGGGTACACTCGGTCGTCGGAGGGATGTTCTCATGACAGAGGTGGCTCCCCGGTGCGTCCCTCACCCGGTCCGGGCCGGGATGAGGCGCGGCTCGAGATGACCATCGGCGGCGGCGGGGCGACTCGAGCTCTTCCGGCGGGGGTCGGGTCCGTGGAGCGGCCCTTCGTGTTCTTGTGCGCTGCGCTGGGCATGACGTCGGTCGCATCGCTTCTGGCATGGATATTCGGCCTGGGACGCTTCTCGACATGGTTCTGGGCGGTCAGCGTTCCCGGCATGGCGGCGCTGGTCGTGATCGGGCTCGTCGCCGGCCGAATCGACGGGTGGGAGCAGGTGCGATCCGTCCTCGTGCTGGGGACCATCGCGGGCCTCATCGGCACCGCCGGATACGACCTCTTCCGGGTCCCGTTCGTCTTCGGAGCCGGCAGATTGCTCCTCTCACCGATCGAGTCGTACGGTGTGCTGGCCCTCGACGCCACGACCTCGAGCGGCTGGACGGACGTGACGGGCTGGGCGTACCACTTCTCCAACGGCATCGGATTCGGCATCCTCTACGCCGCGCTGGCCCGGGGTAGAAGCCGGTGGTGGGGGGTGGTCTGGGCGATGGTGCTCGAAACGGGAACGATCCTCACGCCGTTCGGCTCCGCGTACAACCTGTGGTGGAAGTGGGACGTCATCGCCATCGCCTATGCGGCGCATGTTCCGTTCGGGCTCGCCATCGGCATCGTGATGGAGCGATCCGACAAGTGGCTCGGATACTTGAAGGAGGTCAGCGCCCGAACGACGATGTATGCGCTCCTCCTGGTGGCGGCGGGTCTCCTCATCTGGCTGCGACCTCTCGGCGATCGCCCCGCCGAGGACCTGGGACGTCGGGTCGCTCCCGGTCCCAGCGCCGTCGTCATCGACGATCGCTTCGCTCCTGTGTGGCTCCGGGTCGCACCGGGCGGGTGCGTCACGCTCCTCAACACGGACGACGCGTCGTACGGGATCGAGGGGGTTCGGGTCGAGCCTGGCACGGCCGGCGCCGTGTGCTTCGGCGAGGAAGGCGTGCATCGGGTGCACACCAGCGGTGAGCCGTTCGACGGCGGGTTCGTCATCGTCGACGGTGCCCTCGAGTGACGGCCCCTGGCGTTCGGTGTGGACCCGGGCAAGGGCGACCTGCGTGCCGCCATCGGTCTGGCGCCGGCAGATCTCGCGAGCGATGGCACGTACCCGACCATCTACGCCACGTGGTTCGACCACCCCGGCGGCAGCATCGCGAACTGATCGCAGGCGGCCCCGCGCAGCCGTGCCTCTGCGGCCCGGGCGACGGAGGTTTCCCCTCGTCCGGCGGATGCCGCGCCGGGCCGCTTTCCGGGCAAAAGCCGAGCGGCGTCGCAGACGAAGGGGTAACGTGACGCGCGGTGGCTACTGAGGTAGGTACTCGGGACATGGACTCCTCCGTCGAGGAGCTGGTCCGTCATCTCTCGGAGGTATCCGACACGTCGCCGTTGCTCCTCGACTTCGCCAAGGCATACGCCAGGCGCATGTCCCGTGAGTATCTCAACGGCAGTCCGGTCGAAGCTCTTGGCAGCCACGTCCGCCACATCTTCGAGTTCGTTCGGACCCGCACCAACAGCGACATGCGGGTCCGGGTCTTCAACCCCGACGAGAAGACACACGGCTACCAGACCCCGGGTGCAGTGGTCGAGGTGGCATCGCCGGACATGGCGTTTCTGGTGGACTCCGTCGCCAACGAGCTAGCGGCTCGCGGTTTCGTAGTGGAGCGGGTCGTGCATCCGGTGATCGGAACCCGCCGCGGCTCCGAAGGCGAGCTGCTCGAGGTGCTCAAAGCCCGGGCCGCCGACGTGCGCGAGTCCGTCCAGCACATCGAGCTCGACCGGCGGGTGACGGATGAAGAGCGAATCGAGCTCGAGGAGGGCATCCGACTCGTGCTCGCCGACGTCCGCCGCACCGTCGACGACTTCCAGCCGATGCGGAAGTCCATTGCCCGGATGATCGACCTGGTGCGCGACGGGCACGCCAGGTACGAGGCGGACGAGGTCGAAGAAGGCGCAGCGTTCCTGGAGTGGCTGCTCGAGGACAACTTCGTGTTCCTCGGGTATCGCGAATACACGATCGAGGACAGTGAGGATGACGGGCCGGTGATCTCGATCGTCCCCGGTTCGGGGCTCGGCATCCTCTCGGACGACACCGCGTCGAGGTTCGCCACTCCGACGCGCATCGCAGATCTCTCCCCCGACTTGCGGCACCGATACGAGTCCGGCCGGCTCGTCGTCGCAACGAAGACGAACAGCATCTCGCGTGTGCACCGCCTCGCAAAGATGGACTACGTCGGGATCCGGCACATCGGCCGCGACGGGAGCGTGATCGGCGAGGCCAGGCTGCTCGGGTTGTTCACATCGAAGGCCTACATGACGCCGGCGGACACGATCCCGATCTTGCGACGGAAGTTGGATCTGATCCTCGAGGCCGAGGACACCATCGTCGGCTCGCATCATTACAAGCTGGTCGTTCAGCTCTTCAACGGTTTCCTCAAGGACGAGTTGTTCGCCAGCCCTATCGAAGACCTGAGATCCAGCATCGTGGGCCTCGTCGACCTCCAGGAGCGGGAGCAGGTCAAGCTCTTCGTGCGGCGAGACATGCTGGCGCGCAACGTCTCGCTGCTCGTCGTAGTACCCAGAGACCGCTTCAACGCGGAGCTCAGGATGCGGCTCCAGGGTCTGTTCCGCGAGCGATTCGACGGCACATCGGTCGACTACCGGCTCTCCCTCGGAGAGACCGGGACGGCCCGGCTCCACTTCACCGTGTGGACCGGTGGCAGGCCATTACCCGACTTCTCCCTCGAATCCCTCGAGGAAGAAGTGGTCGCGCTCAGCCGCACGTGGGAGGAGGAGCTCGCCGATCGGCTGGTGGCAGCGTACGGCGCCGAACGGGGGACGGAGCTCGCCGACCGCTGGGCGGCCGCCTTCCCCGAGCACTACCGCACCGCCACGGCTCTCGACGTTGCCGTAGGAGACGTGGCCTGTCTCGATGATCTCTCAGCCGGCGACGGTGCGGCCGTCGTCGGGCTCCTGGATGGGTCCCGTACTGGCGAAGCCCTGACCCGTCTCTCCGTGTACAAGGGAGATGGGAGGCTCGAGCTGTCGGGGATCATGCCGACCCTCGAGGATTTCGGTTTCCGGGTAATCGAAGAAGTGCCGACGCGCCTGACCAACGGCGAATCCGACATCGTCATCCACGACTTCGGCGTCCTCGACACCGAGGGCAACCCGCTCGATCTCGCGGCCGTGGGCGACCGCATAGCAGCCACGGTGACCGCGGTGCTCCGGGACGGGCTGGAGACCGACTCCCTCAATCGCCTCATCATCACCGCCGGGCTCGACCACCAGCAGGTCGCGGTGCTCCGGGCTTACCGGACCTACTGGCAGCGGGTCGGCTCCGGCTTCACCGACACCTACATCAACGACGTGTTCGCCGACCACCCCAAGCTCGCGGCTTCGCTCGTCAAGCTGTTCGAGGCCAGGTTCGACCCGACGACCGACGACTGGCAGACCGCCGCCGGGCTCGAGGAAGACATCGCGGCGGCCCTCGACCGGGTTGCCTCGCTCGACGAGGATCGGATACTCCGGGGTTTCCTCCGTCTCATCGTGGCCACGGTGCGCACCAACGCGTTCGTGCCCGGCCGCCGCTGCCTGTCGCTGAAACTCGACTCCGCTTCTGTGCCGGGGATGCCGGCGCCTGCCCCCTATCGCGAGATCTTCGTTTACGCCCAGGACGTCGAGGGGATCCACCTCCGCGGCGGCAGAGTGGCGCGCGGCGGCATCCGATGGTCCCTCCGGAAGGAGGACTACCGCACCGAGATCCTCGGCCTGATGAAGGCGCAGATGACGAAGAACGCGATCATCGTCCCCACGGGCTCCAAGGGCGGGTTCGTGCTTCGGAGACCCTCACCGGACGGGCCGTCGGTCGAGGACGTTCGGGCGGCGTACGTCACCTTCATCGAAGGGCTCCTCGACGTCACCGACAATCTCGTCGAGAACCGCGCCGTCCACCCCGACCGGGTCCGGGTCCACGACACCGACGACCCGTACCTCGTGGTAGCAGCCGATCGGGGCACGGCGAAGCTCTCCGACACGGCCAACGCGGTCGCAGCAGAGTACGGTTACTGGCTCGGTGACGCCTTTGCCTCGGGTGGATCGACCGGATACGACCACAAGGCGCTCGGCATCACCGCAAGAGGCGCCTGGGAGTCCGGAACATCGCACCTCCGCGAGCTGGGCCTCGATCCCGCCACCGAGGCGTTCACGGCAGTCGGCATCGGCGACATGTCCGGTGATGTCTTTGGCAACGGCATGCTGGCCGCGTTCCCGATTCGGCTCGTTGCCGCGTTCGACCATCGCCACATCTTCCTCGATCCCGACCCCGACCCCGCCACAGGCCGAACCGAGCGCAAGCGGTTGTTCGACCTCGCCACGTCGTCGTGGGACGACTACGACAGGGACCTCCTGTCTGCGGGTGGTGCGATCTGGCCCCGCTCCGCGAAGCGCATCGACCTCGATCCCGAGGCACAACGTGCGCTCGGCGTCGACGCCACCAGGCTCACGCCCAACGAGGTCATCCAGGCCATCCTGCGTGCACCCGTCGACCTCCTCTTCAACGGCGGCATCGGTACCTACGTGAAGGCATCCGACGAGTCGAGCGCCGACGCGGGGGATCGCTCCAACGACGCCGTGCGCGTCGACGGCTCGGAGCTCCGTTGCAGGATCGTCGCCGAGGGCGGCAACCTCGGCTTCACGCAGAAGGGGCGCATCGAGTTCGCGCGGGGCGGAGGCAGGATCTACACCGACTTCATCGACAACTCGGGTGGCGTCAACTGCTCAGACCGTGAGGTGAATCTCAAGATCTTCCTCGGGGTCGCCATGGAGCGGGGAGTGTTGGGCTCCGACGAACGCGACGACGTGATCCGAAGTGTGGCGCTGGACGTGGTCGATCAGGTGCTCTACGACAACTTCCTCCAGGCGCAGATTCTCTCGCAGGAGGTGTCGGCGTCACCGGACCGGCTGGAGGCATACGAGGACCTGATGAAGGTCCTCGAGTCCGAGAACCTCCTCGATCGCGAGCTGGAACGGCTTCCGGCCACGGACGAGATGAACGAACGGGGAAACAGCGGTGTCGGGCTCACCGGCCCAGAGCTCTCCGTCCTCCTCGCCTACTCGAAACGGAGTCTCCGCGACTGGCTCGTCGCCTCGGATCTCACCGACTCGGACGAGTTCGAGGACGAGCTCCGTGACTACTTCCCGGCTCCGATCACGACGCGGTTCGGTCATCTGCTCGACGAGCATCCCCTGCGCAAAGAGCTCGTTGCGACACTGGTTGCCAATGAGGTGGTCAACAGCGAAGGGATCACGTTCGTCTCCCGGCTCATGTCCGAGACGGGAAGCGCACCCGAGGAGGTCGTGCGGGCGTACCACACGGCCCGCGTGGTGACCGGTGCGGAAGCGCGCTGGAACAGGGTCGAGCAGCTCGTCGGCCACATCCCTCCCGCCGTGGAGCGGGAGTTGCTCGGAGGGATCGATTCGCTCGTCGAGGCCGTCACGAGCTGGCAGCTCAGCCACAGCGGCTCTTCTGTGCTCGATGAGGATGCTGCCGCGGACTTCGCCAGGCTCTCGGCGTCGATCGACGACATCGGGCCCGCTCCGTGGCGTGAGGTCCGCCAGGTGGCGATTGCTTCCCTCACCGAACGCGGCGTGCCGCATGATGTGGCACACGAGCATGCGTACCTGGCCGGCCTCGTGCACGCACCGGACATCATCGAGGTCGCCCGGCTCAGCGAACGGACGGTGCGCGACGTTGCGTGCGTGTTCTTCCTCGTCGGTCCCGCGTTCGAGATCGACTGGCTCGAGGCGCAGGTGAGCCGGCTCCCGGCAGAGTCCCGCTGGGACCGCCAGGCGATCCAGACCGTGAGCGAAGACCTCCGCCTACTCCGGCGGCAGCTCGCAGAGCGGGTCATCGCCGAGAGCGGCGACCGCTCACCGGACGCCGCCCTCGACGGCTACCTCGTCCCGCGGGTGGCGGCAGTGGCGAGGCTGTCGAGGTTCACCCACACGCTTGCCGCAGGCGGGGTCCACGACGTTGCATCGGTCATCGTCGCGATCAAGCGCATCCGCAGCCTCGTCCGCTGACCGCTACCGCCGCGGTCGACGGCTCGCTAGATCTCTCTCCGGGATGGGACGCTCAGGGAATCGTCTTGTCGAGCACGAGATACGCGACCGGCACGAATCCCCAAATGGCGGTGATCACCAACGCAGCGCCCATGATGTTCGCTTCGAGCTTCCCGTACGTGAAGGCTGCGACGCCGAAGAATGCGAGTCCCCACCAGATCGCGGAGGACTGGAAGACGAACGTCCCGTTGAAGAGATCGGACCAAGCGTAGAACGGCGAGATGACACCGATCGAAAAGGCGATCGCTCCGATGGGCCTCAGGTCGGTGCCTTTGACGAGGGCGAGTCCGAGCGCGATGAAGAACAACGCGAACAACACGACCAACCCTGCGAGGGTCAGGATGAGGGGCTCGCCTCCCGACTGCTGGACGAGGATGAAGACCTGCGTGATCAGCACTAGGCCGACGACCAACTCGATCCAGCCGATGATGTAAAGCGGGCTTCTCCCGTCTTCCCCGGGCTCCGCCCCGATTCCCAGGAGGAACACTCCAATCACGAATGCTCCAACTGAGAAGGTGAAGAAGATGACTGCAACGGACAGCATGGGAGCCTCCCTCGGGTCGGTTCCGTCCAGCACCTCAGCCTACGCTCATCGGACACGTTTGTCCTCGGGAACGGCGCTTCCGCGACGGCTCGAAACCGGCTCGCTACTCAGGAAGCCGCACGTACTCGAAGTCGATGGACTTCTGCGCGATGCCCTTCTTCGGGGGTGCGATCCACGATGCGAACCGACCGGTCTCGACGGGCCTGCTCATCAGCTCGGTGATGAACTCACCATCCTCGGATGACGGAAGCCATTCGTCACGGCGCGATGCCCACATGCCCCCCTCGAGGATCTCCCCGTGGGGCGTCACATCGATACGTTCGAACTCGCCGATTGCCCTGTTGAAAGCGATGTGTGGCAGTCGAAGCTCAAAATCAAGGCCCTGTGCCGTGATCTCACGGTTCCAGCGCCGCACGCCGCCGCCGCAATCCTTCACGAAGTCGTCCCGGAGCCTGGCGTTGAGGGCCTTCAGCGCCGGAACCTCGGTGCGCTCGAACCCGCCGTTGGCATGCTCGAGCAGCGGGTAGGTCGCATCGCGCAGCACGTGGTCGTCGTCGAGATCAGCCTCGTGGTATCTGCCCTTGAGGCCTGCGTTGAACGCCGCGGCGGCGTTCGTGGATTGCTCCGAGCCGAAGAGGTCGAGCGTCAGCGAGAAGTGGAGGTTCATCTTCCGCTGGATGGTCGGGAGGTCGATCACACCGAGTGCGCGGACCTTCTCGGTGTCGTAAGGGTCGGTGACGCCCGCCTCCGCCATGGCTGCCGAGGTCCGTCGCACGATGCGACCCATCCCGGTGTCACCCACGAACATGTGATGGGCCTCTTCGGCGAGCATGAACCGGCACGTCCGGGAGAGGGGATCGAACCCTGACTGCGACAGCGCTTCGAGTTGCATCTTGCCGTCGCGGTCGGTGAAGAAGGTGAAGAGGAAGAACGACAGCCAGTCCGGTGTCTCCTCGTTGAACGCGCCGAGCATCCGGGGCCGGTCGGCGTCGCCGGAACGACGGCCGAGCAACTCCGCCGCTTCCTCCCTCCCGTCCCTGCCGAAGTACTTCTGGAGCAGGTACACCATCGCCCAGAGATGTCTCCCCTCTTCCTCGTTGACCTGGAAGAGGTTGCGCAGGTCGTAGTTGGAAGGCGCCGTCTTACCGAGGAAGCGCTGCTGCTCCACTGAAGCCGGCTCGGTGTCGCCCTGGATCACGATGAGCCGGCGAAGGAGCGCACGGTACTCGCCCGGCACGTCCTGCCACGCCGGGGCACCCACGTGTTCGCCGCAAGGGATGGTGCGTCCTTCGATCTGCGGAGCGAGGAGGATTCCCCAGCGGTATTCGGGCATGCGGACGAAGCCGAACTTCGCCCAGCCCGCCTTCTCGACGCTGACGGCGGTTCGGAGCCAGACCTCGGCCTCCTGGAAGCCGTCGGGTCCCATGTCCATCCACCAGTCGATGTATCCGGGATGCCACGCCTCCAGCGCTCGACGCAGCTTGGGGTCGTCGGCGAGACCCACGTTGTTGGGTATGAGCTGGTCGTAGTCGACGGCATCGATCATCGTCACACCCTCTTCCGGTCGTACTCAGGTCGCAGACCTGTACCGTACCGCCGCAGCGCTCCGGATTCGCCCGATGCGTTCGACCGCTGGAACACCCAGTTCTGCCAGGCGCTCAGCCTCCCGAAGATCTTCGTCTCGAGGGTCTCGGGTCCTGCGAAGCGGAGATTGGCCTCCATCCCCGTCAGCGAATCCGGGGAGAAGCTCGCACGCTCCTCGAGCAAGAGCCGGATCTCGTCTTCCCAGTCGATGTCGTCGAGGGCGAACGTGACGAGCCCCACCTTCTCCGCCGCGCTGGCATCGAGACGTTCCCCGACGTGTGTCCCGACCCTCTCGAGGTCGTCCGGCCTTCCCCAGAATCGGGTCTCGAGCCTGGCCAGTCCGTTGCTCATCGGCAGCGGCCCGAAGTTCATGCCGGTCAGTCCGAACTGAGGGGGAGATGCTTCCTCGCTCGAGTCCGCAAAGGTGCCCTCGAGCATGTAGGACCGGTCGGCGGCGAATGCGACCTCTGCCAGGAACCCTACGAAGCAGCTCCCGGGCTCGATCATGGCCATCGTCGATCGTGACGTGACGTCGATGCGTTTCAACGTGCGCTTCAGGTACAGCACGATCTCCCGGACCAGCCAGTCGTCCTGGTGATCGAGCAGGAAGCCGTCGTGCGCGAGGACCAGGTCGGGGCTGCCCCTCGTCGTGAACAAGAGCGTGCCTATCTCCAGCTCGTTGACCCGAAGGTGGAGCAGCGCGTCGTCGAGTTGCCTCGTGAGGGCCAGCGGCCAGAACCGTGCACCGAGCTCTGCAAGCTGAGCCGGATCCTCTGGTGGGGCTGCGTCCGGCCCCCGCACTTCGAGGCGGGCGGTGCGGCCTGCCCTGTCGATGTCGATCGTGACATATGAGTAGCTCACCGTGTCCGCCTCGATGGTCCTGTCGAGAGGTTCGAGAGGGATGCCCTCGGCTTGCTCCGGTCTGTCCGAGCCCGCGGCGATCTCCTCGAGCCTCGCCGACACCGCTGCGTCGAATTGGGATCCGGGCGCCAGCTCGTCGATGAGCCCCCACTCCAGCGCCCGCTTTCCCTTGACGCCCTCCTCCGTCGTGCACAGCACGTCGGCCAGGTCGCGCCGAACGCTTCGTTTGTCCACCAGACGAGTGAGCCCGCCGGTCCCGGGAAGAACTGCGAGCAACGGCACCTCGGGCAACGACACGGCAGCCGAACCGTCGTCGATCAAGATGATGTGGTCGCAAGCCAGGGCGAGCTCGTACCCGCCGCCCGCTGCCGTGCCGTTGATCGCTGCCACATACCGCTGACCCGAGTTCGCGGACGCGTCCTCGATGCCGTTGCGTGTCTCGTTGGTGAACTTGCAGAAGTTCACCTTCAGCTCGTGCGTCGACTGGGCGAGCATGCTGATGTTGGCGCCGGCGCAGAAGACACGTTCCTTGAGCGAATCGACCAGGACGGCGCCAACTTCCGGGTGTTCGAAGCGGAGACGCTGGACCGCGTCGTACAACTCGATGTCGACGCCGAGGTCGTACGAATTCAGCTTCAGCTCGTAGGGTCCGAGCCCGCCGCCCTCATCGACATCGAGCGAGAGTCTGGCGACGCGACCGCCTACATCGAGACGCCAGTGGCGGTATTCATCGGGGTGGGTGCGAAAGTCGATCATCGGCCGCAAGTGTACGGTCCTCGTCTCCCACCAATCCCGCCACGAACTCCTTCATGGCCTCGAGCACGATCCGGGGCTGGTCGCGATGGGGAGCGTGCCCGCAGTCATCCGGCTCGACGCGAGACACGGACACGTTGGCTCCGGCCTCGATGGCGTCGAGCTGAGCGGCAGTGCCGTAACGATCGTCCCTGCCCATGATGAGGAGGATCGGCTTGGAGATCATCGGCACGTACTTCTCGAGGTTCCAGGTGAGGAAGCCGGGGTCGGTCCACGCGTCGTACCAACCCCAGAACGCCACGTCGACGTCGCGGTGATGGCGCGCCAGGCGGTGGCGCAACTCGCCCCTCTCGAAGGACTCTCGCACCCCGACGATCGTGTCCAGCCCGAACTGCTCGACGAAGACGTGCGGTGCCTCGAGGATGAGTCCCCGGACCCGATCGCTCGTCGGCGCCGCGGCGTGGATCACGGCAATCGAGCCTCCGTCGCTGTGTCCGACGAGGACGGCGTCATCGATGTCGAGCGCCACCAGGAGCCTGGGGAGCGTCAACAGCGCCTCGTCGTGCATGTAGGTGAGCGGCCGCGGCAAGGTCACCGGGTCCGATCCGCCGTACCCGGCACGGCTGTAGACCACGGCCCCGCACCCTGTCACGTCGCAGAGCCGGTCTGGGAAATCGTGCCAGGCAGAGGTGGATCCGAGTCCTTCGTGGAGGAACACGAGCGTCGGGAGGTGGGCCTGAAGCGCATCGAGGCGGCGATACTCGATATCGGAATCCTCGATACGGATCCTTTCCATCTCGGCCCGCCCTCGTCCCTCGCACTCGATTGGATGACGTGTGGCCGGTGGGCTTCGGTCCCTTCGGGCTCAACGGCGCCCCCTCCGAGCTCGACCAGCCGCCGCAGGCACCGTACACGCTGGGCGCGTCAGGGGCGGCACCACTACGCTGCCCCGAGCCATCGCACGCGAGGAGGGCGCATGGGTGCAAGGGGAGGACTCGGTTCGGTGTGGCGGCCTCCGATCGGAGGCTCCGCAGGAATCGCGGCGACGTGACGGATCGCCCGCCCCGCCCGTTGACCCCACCACCCACGCCGGGGGCCCCCGGCCCTGAGCCGACGCGACCCGTGACGCCTCCACCGACGCCGACCGCGAAGCCGACGGCGTCGGGCCCTTCCGGTGGACCGCCACGGCCCCCGACGAAGCGACCTCCGACGCCTCCGCCTACCGGAGACGGGAGCAACAAGAGGCTGGCCATCGTCGGCCTCGTGGTGCTGCTGATCGCAGTCGTCGCCGGTGGCGCGTTCCTCCTCACTCGCGACGACGGCCCCCTCGTGCTCGAAGCGGGGGAGGTGTTCCTCGAGCCGGCCAACGATCCGGGACCCGATGCGTTCACGACCACCCTCGATGTGGGCGATGCGCCGGAGTTCGATATCGCGGCCGTTCGTGCCGCCGTCAGTGTCGCGATCACCGCCTCGGGAAGTGCCACAACGTCCACCACACGCCAGCTGGCCGGGGGCGCAACGACGACGACCGATGCCGTTACGGGAATCGCAACAGCGATCGGCGACAATCCCGGTCTGTACGGCGGGACGCAGGATGCAAGCCGGTGTGACCGTGGACAGCTCGCGGCGTTCCTCATCGAGAACGCGGAGAAGGCGGCGGCCTGGGTCGACGGGGTGGTGGCGGATGCGTCCTTCCGGTGGAGCAGGGGTCGAGACCTGGCCGTCTCGGATGTGGAAGCGTTCATCGCGGAGCTGACGCCGATCACGCTGCTGTCGGACACCAGGGTGACCAACAACGGCTTCAGCGCCGGCAAGCCATCGCCGCGCCAGGCGGTGCTCCAGGCCGGGACATCCGTCCTCGTCGACGTCTTCGGGGTGCCGCGTGCCAAGTGCAACTGTGGCAACCCGCTCGCGTCTCCGGTGGCCCAGACCACCAGCACCTCGTATACCGGCAGCCGGTGGGACGAGTTCGACCCGGCAGCAACGATCGTGGTGGATCCAGCGACCGAGCCGATCGACATCATCGAGATCATCGATATCTTCACCGGCGAGCTGATCGAGCGACCGACCGGCACCGGGGGCGACGAGGACATCGCTACGGGCGAGTTCGTCAGCGAGCCGCTCGTGACGTCCGGTGCGGTGGCGGCGTCGACATCGACGACGGGTGTGCCTTCCACGACGAGCACCGATGCGCCTGGCACGACGGTCACGGTGACGGAGCCACCGACGACGACGGAGCCTCCTGTGCTCGAGAGGCTCTCGACGCGCGACTATTGCGAAGCGTTCACCGAGTACTCGGCCATCGATGCGGGGTTCGAGGACTCGGGCAGCGAGCGACCGACGAATCCAGAGTATCTGGCGTTCTTGGGTGGCGCCTATCGAGACATGGCCAACATCTCGCCTCCGACGGTGCAATCCGATTGGCAGTTGATCAGCGACGAATTCGAGCGCGACCCCGACGGGTTCTTCACCGCGTTCTTCGAGGAGGACGGACGCGGTGTCGCCGCGGCGGAGCGGATCTTCGCCGACCTCGAGACGAACTGCGATTTCGACCTCTTCGGCGAGGAGTGATGCACGGGCGGGGCTCTCGATGAGCCATCACCGTGACGCGGGCGATCCGGGAC
>JBHHXA010000022.1:0-14891 GCA_046756805.1 Acidimicrobiia bacterium | reverse complement strand
CTGCTCCCGCAGGTCGGCAACGGCAACAGCTCGTGGACCACGGCCTTCTCGCCGGCGTTCGTCGCCGCCACCGTCGGTCTCGACACCGTCACCGGCGTCGAGGTCACAGAGCGCTACATCTCGGGATCGGCACGCACGGTCGAGTTCCAGGGCTCGCTGGCCGGGTCCACCACCGTTGTCACGAAATCGGGGACCAACGTCAGAACGATGTTCGGGCTCAAGTCCCGCTACTTCGACGTCGGGTTCGGCCGGGTCGTTCCTCCACCGTTCGCCGACATCTCGGAAACCATCCACGAGGCAGACATCGCATTCCTCCGGGAGCGCAGCATCGCGCTGCCGTGTGACGCGGGCGAGGGCTTCTACTGCCCGGACGACTTCATGGAGCGGGAGGATATGGCCGCGTTCCTCGGCCGGGCCCTCGATCTGCCCTTCGTCGCAGACGATCTCTTCACCGACGACGACGGCCTCGCCTTCGAGGCAGACATCAACAGGATCGGCGCCGCGGGCATCACGAAGGGGTGCAACCCACCAACCAACGACCGCTACTGCCCGGCATCGTTCGTCACGAGAGGGCAGACGGCCGCCTTCCTCGTGAGGGCGTTCGGGCTCGGTGACGGAACGCAGACCGATCGCTTCGGCGACGACGACCACTCCGTGTTCGAGGCCGACATCGACAGCCTCGCTGCGGCAGGGATCACGTTCGGCTGCAACCCTCCCGCCAACGATCGCTACTGCCCGGCGCGATCGGTGACAAGAGCCGAGATGGCCTCGTTCATCGCGAGAGCCCTCAGGACCGCAGGCAGCTGAGCAGTACACTCGCCGCGACGTCCCTCCCAGCGAGCCCCATGCACGAGCGCGCACGACAATTCTCACAAGAGCCGTGGATCGGCGGAGTCATCGGACTCGGCTACGTCGGTCTCCCCCTCGCCGTCACGCTGGTCGACCGCGGGCTCAGCGCCGTGGGCTACGACCGCTCCGTCGAACGCATCGAGATGCTCGGCGCCGGCCGATCCCCTGTGGGCGACGTCACAGACGACCGGCTCGAGGACGCACTCGATGGAGGCCTAAACGTCACGACCCACGTCAAGGACCTCGCAAACGCGGACGCGATCTTCATCTGCGTGCCGAGTCCGCTGGGACGCAATCGCGAGCCGGATCTGTCCTTCATCGCCGCCGCGGCAGAGACGATCACCGAGGTGGCGAGGCCGGGGATGCTCGTCGCTCTCGAGTCGACGACGTATCCGGGTACCACCGAGGAGATCATCGTCCCCGCAGTCGAGAAGGCGGGCTTGAAGCTGGACGAAAACGTGTTCGTCGCCTTCTCGCCGGAACGGGTGTCGCCCGGAGACGAGATGAAGACCGGCGACATCCCCAAGGTCGTCGGTGGTGTCTCTCCTGCCTCGACCGAGGTCGCCGCGGCCGCCTACCGCAGGATCGTGCCGCATGTGCACACCGTGCGCTCGGCGCGAGCCGCCGAGATGGCGAAGCTGCTGGAGAACACATACCGCGCCGTCAACATCGGACTCATCAACGAGATGGCACAGCTGGCGGCTGAGCTCGACATCGACATCTGGGAAGTCATCGACGCCGCGGCGACGAAGCCGTTCGGCTTCCAGGCGTTCTACCCGGGACCGGGCGTCGGCGGGCACTGCATCCCGCTCGACCCACAGTTCCTCGCATGGAGGGCCAAGGAGGCGAACTTCGCCACGCGGTTCATCGATCTCGCCGAGCAGGTGAACACGAGGATGCCGATCTACACGGCGAGCCGCATCGCAGACATCTTGAACGAGCGAGGGCTGCCCGTCTTCGGGACGCCCATCCTGGGTGTCGGTATCTCCTACAAACCCAACATCGCCGACGATCGCGAGTCTGCCTCCCTCGGCGTACTCGACGAGCTCGTCCGTCGCGGCGCCGTCGTGTCGGTTCTCGATCCCGTCGTCGGCACCGAAGGAATCAGACGGCGCGGGTACGAGCCGGTCGATGCGGACGCGCCCCTCGACGAATTCGCGCTCGCCGCCGTGCTGTCGAACCACGATGTCATCGATCTGGAACGCATCGCGCACGAGGTCCCCGTAGTCTTCGATACACGCGGGGCGTACCGCCGCGCCGGGCTGTCGCCGGACAACGTCGTGAGCCTCTGACGCGTGCGCAAGCTGCTGGTCGTCTCGTCCGTGCACCCGCCGGACGACCCTCGCATCAGGCACAAGCTGATCCGGACCCTTGCCGCGGAATGGTCGATCGTGTATGCCACCCGCACCCCGGGCCCTACCGATGCGTCCGGACTCACCTGGTCCGCTCTGCGCGGACCTCGGATCGTGCGCAGCGTGCGCGCTTCCTGGCTGCTGGTGCGCGGCAGCTTCGACCTCGCCTCCGTCCACGATCCTGAGCTGCTCCCCGCGGCACTCCTCGCCGCGCTGCTGCGACGCCGCATCGTCTACGACGTTCACGAGGACCTGCCCGCCCAGCTGATCCGGCGTCCCGGGCTGCCCCGTGTCGTGCGAAGATTGCTCGCCGGCGGAGCGTCCACGATGCTCCGCTTCGCCGAGCGGATGCTCCCCCTGACGCTGGCGGAACCCGGTTACACGGGTTCGTTCCGCAAAGAGCACCCCGTGTTCCCCAACCTCCTCGAGCCGTTCTCGTGGCCGGAGCGCACGGGCTCCGGGGTAGGCATCGTCTACCTGGGGGACGTGACGGAGGCGCGGGGCGCTATGGACCTCGTCGACGCCGTCGCTCGGATGCCGGATCCGCCGCGGCTGCACTTGATCGGCCGCTGCCGTGAAGCGCTTCGCGCCGACCTCGCTGCGAGGGCTTCGAGCAGCGGCGTCGACTTGCGGCTCCACGGTTACCTCGACCGCGTGGAAGCCATGGACATCGTCGCAGGCGGCCGGGTGGGCGTCTCACCGCTGCGCGACACGCCCAACTATCGACACTCCCTGCCGACGAAGATCCTCGAATACCTCGCCCTGGGTGTGCCCGTGGTGGCCTCTGATCTCCCCGGGACGAGGGCCGTTGCTGCCGATCTCCCCGGAGTCGCGCTGGTCCCCCCCGGCGACGTCGGCGCCCTCGCCGCGGCCATCACGGAAGCCGCCGGACGCGGCGATCAAGCGGAGGCCGCGGCCGGCAACGCGGCCGACATCAGGGATCAGTACCGCTGGCCACACGCCGACGTGGTCGAGTTCTACGGCTCCAGCCTCGACTAGCACCCCACTATGCGGTTGCCGGTTGAATCTGCGTCCCGTCACGGTGGCACCGGGCATCGAGCAAGCCCGCCCACAGGCCGAACACGATGAGACCGCCCGGGTACCAATACGGGATGACGTCGAACAGCATGAATCCGAGAATCGAGCCGAAGATCGCGATGCCGGCAGGGCCCGACCGGACGGCCTGCCGGCCGAGCAGCGCAAGCCCGCCGAGCATGACGAGACCGGCAAGGACTCCGGCCTCCGCCGCAGCGACGATGGGGACGGAGTGGACCGGCGAACCGATGGTTGCTCCTGGCGGGTAGGAACGCTCGACCGTTACGGTGTACAGCCAGGGCCCGACGCCCACCAGCGGATGGTCGCCGATGACCTCTCGGGCCTGCTCGAACTGCGCCGTTCTGTTGCTGGGCGCACCATCGGCTCCGGTCACGTCCTCGACGCGCTCGGCCCAGCCCGAAGAGAAGGCGATGGCCGGTGCGAGCATGCCGACTGCCGCTGCGACGGCGAGGGTTCTGCCGGCAGATGAGAGCCGCGCCCTGCCCCACACCCAGCTCACGGCAAGAACACCGACGCCGACGATGGCAGCTCTCGAAAAGCTGAGACCGACCGGAATCGCCGCCAGACTCACGCCCGCAAGCCACAGGGGCGTCCGCCTGCCGTACGCCACCGCCGCCGCCAGCGCCACGAGCGCCAACGTCGCGAGCATGTAGGGATGCGAGGTCGTGCCAGCGGGCCGGACCACATCCCCCACTGCGACGAGACGAGCGACTTCGCCGGGCAATCCGATCGTTCCGCCGCTGATTACCTGGCTGAGAGCGACGACACCCTGGAGCGCGGCGGCGGTCACGACGGGAGCCACCACGAAGCGGCGGATCTCGCGTGCCTCGAGGGAGGCCACGACGGCTGCGACGACGATGGCGGCGAGCAGGCGGCCAACCAGCATGACGCCGCGCAGCGAGGGGTGAACGGCGAGGGCGGCCGCGAAGAGCGTGGTCATCGCTGCAAGCAGACCAACTCCGCCCGCCGGTCTCCGCGTTCGCCATGAGCGCACGGCATCGGGAAGACCGAACGCAAGGAGAAGGAACAGCGGCACATCGAAGATCGCCACGGTCACGAGGCGGCCGAAGCCGCGTGCAGCTCCCTCGTACTCGAAGACGATCCGGGTCACCTCGAAGGGCACGAGGAACAACGTCGCGGCGAGGAGCCCGCGTTGCGCCGCCTCGCGAGCGCTGTGCGGGGAGCCTGCGGAGGTTGTACCAGGTCGAGTGTGCACCGGATGAGCCTCGGCTGCGGCGTCTGCCACGGAGAATATCGGCCGGTAACGGTGCGACTTGACGGCGTCACCGCCGCAGGGGCGCCTCGCGGCCCCGACGCTCGGGTCGACGACCGCAAGCCTCCCGGCAGTTCTAGGCTCGCGGCGTCATGCAGCGCACCTCACCCTTCTGGCGAGACGACGCTCCCCTTCCGGCAGGCCTCGCTTCCGGCGACTTGCCGGACCGGGCCGACGTCCTGATCGTGGGCGCGGGGATCACAGGACTCAACGCTGCCCGCGAGGTGGCCACGGCCGGCGCCGGCGTCGTCGTCATCGATACCGGAGAGGTGGGAGCAGGGGCCAGCACCGTGAACGGTGGGATGGTCAACTACGGACTCAAAGCCGCTACGGCGAAAGTGTACAAACGGTTCGGTCCCGTCCTGGGCCGTGAGCTGTGGGATGCGTCCCTCCGATCGATCGACCTCGTTGAGGAGCTGGCAACGCAACGTGGGTTCGACTGCGGCTTCGTGCGCGCCGGTGCCGCCGAGCTGGGGTACGGAGAACGTGACCTGGCGGCCTTCGAGGCATCGGCCGGGTGGATGGAAACACACCTCGACTTCGCCACGAAGGTCGTCGGTCCCGAGGGAATCCCGTCCGTCGTCGGCAGCCCCTTGTTCGGGGGGGCGCTCGTCGACACCGTCGGCGCCGGGCTCCAGCCCGCCCGCTATACGTATGGGCTCGCGGAGCTTGCGATCAGCGCAGGAGCCTCGATCGTCCCCCAGACCCCCGCCACTGCCATCTCCCGCAACACCGACGGATACCAGATCCTCACACCCCGGGGAAAGATCTCGGCCGGGGCCGTCCTCCTCGCCACAAACGGCTACACGGGGGCCCGGCCCGTGCCCGCTCTCCGCCGCGGCGTCGTTCCCGTAGGGAGCTACATCGTCGTGACGGAGCCGCTCCCGCAGCCCCAGGCGGAGCGGCTCGTCCCCCGCAGTCGCATGTTGTGGACGTCGCGCCGCTTCCTCAACTACTTCAGACGCACTCCGGACGACCGCATCCTCATGGGAGGACGCAACGACCTCTCCACCGACCTCGACCTGGGCGAGAGCGCGGCGATCTTGCGCCAGAAGACCATCGAGATCTTTCCCGAGCTCGATGAGGTCGCGTTCACGCACACCTGGACCGGGAGGCTCGGCGTCACGTTCGACCTGCTGCCGCACATCGGCAGGATCGACGGCATGTGGTACGCCCTCGGGTACGGCGGCCACGGCGTCGGTATCAGTACCTACCTCGGCACGGAGGTCGGGAGAAGGATCACCGGCGAGCAGGACCGGAGCGCATTCGAGGAGATCCCACACCCCACCCGGCCGTACTACCGCCGCGAGCCGTGGTTCCTCCCGTTCGCAGCACGCTGGTATCGCTTCCTGGATGCGATCGGGCGCTGAGCTCGCACCGGGGAGGCCACCGGACATGCGTCGATCTGTCGCGACGTCTTCAGCCGAGGTCGCTGGTCATGAGATCGACCCCGGGACGGAGCTGCGTGCCGAACGAGGCATAGCGGGCCACAGGCTTCATGCCTACCGACTCGTACAGCCGTGTCGCTCCCGTCAGAGAGTCCGCGTCCACACCGAGCGACGCGCCCCGCTTCCCCAGTTCGTGGAACTGGCCGAAGGCGTGCAGCAGCAACGCCTTGCCCAGACCTCGGCCCCTCCACTCACGTGCCACCCCGAGCGTGGCGACGTATGCCATCGTTTCGTCGCCCTCGGAGGAATGATCGCTCCAGACCCCGCCGATGAGCCGTCCTTCTGCCTCGGCCAGCCCCCACAGATCGGGGTCGAAACCGGGATGCTCCAACCGCTGCCGGAAGCGAAGCAACGATTCCTCCTTGTCCGTCTCGACGTAGCCGAAGTGGTCACGGAAGGCGGCTCGCATCATCAGCGCGGCGTCCATGTCGTCGGCGCCGGGAACGAGGTTGCGCAGCGTGACCCCTTCGGGGAACAAGGGCGCCGGAGGCGGGCCGTCGAACTCGACCTCCATCTCGAGGAAGTAGCGGACGAGATCCAACCCCGATCCCTCGAGCAACGAGACCGACGGCTCGTGATCGGCGAAGGCGTAGACGTGGATCGTGATGGCGGCGTCGGGCGGCGCCAGAGGAATCCGCTCGCCGGAGCGCCGCAGTGCCCACGAGACGAGGGCAGACCCGACACCGCTGCCGTAGTGGTCGGGCCGCACCCCGCCGAAGGCGATGGCGAGGACGTGCGGTGCCGCTTGGCTGATCATCTCGATGCCGACGAGCTCGCCATCCTCGTCGGCCACGAGGCAGACGTCCTCGGCGAGATCGATGTAGTGGACTCCCCACCAGTTGGCGAGATCGTCCTCGGTGAACCCCGGTCTCCCGCCCTCGGCCATCGAGCAGACCCGCAGCAACTTCGCGGCGGTGCCCGCGTCGTCGATGGAAGCGCCGCGCGCCGTGTACCCCGGAGGGAGGTCGATGTGCGCCATGCGGTGAAGACTATCCCGGCCGGGGCGGGCGACGCACCCTGCGTCTGCGCCAGCCAGCAATGACCTCGTCGACCGGGAGCGGCTCCAACTCGGCGTCGGTCGGGAGCAGCGCGTTGACCGCGGCAATGCGGTCGTTGAGGCGCTCCAGATCGGAGCGAACCCGGACCTCGTCGGTCCCGGAGAGAATCCGGGGCAGGAGCCGTTGCACCTTGCCCGCAACTTCCGTCGCCGCATCGAGATCTCGGTGACGCTGGATCCACTTGCGAGCCCACCACGCGGGGTCGTACGGCAGATCGAGGTCCGGGATCGGCAAGCCTGCTCCGGCGAGGTCGTCGAACTCTCCCGCGTCCGCCGCCTCCCGCAGCGTCCGTTCGATCCACGGCTCGAATTCCTGGGGCATCGCTGAAGGGTACGCCACAGCGAGGCGGGTACCGTCACGGGACATGGACGACAGCGTGAGGACCCTGCTCATCGACCTGTTCACTGCGGGCGTTGCCGCGGTGCAGCCGGATCGAGTCGTCGCCGGCGCCCTCGAGGGACGGATGGCCGGGTCCTACGACGCGGTCATCGCAACGGGCAAGGCCGCCCCCGGCATGGCGCGAGCCGCGGCGCCGTTTCTCGGCGAGGCCCCAGGTCTCGTCGTCTCCGATCAGGTCGAACCGGTTCCCGACGACCACCGGTTCCTTCTCTCGGATCATCCCGTACCGGGGCGGAGAAGCGTCGCCGCCGGTACCGCAGTCCTGGACGTCGCATCCCGGCTCGGTGCCGACGATCGTTTGCTGTACCTCCTCTCCGGGGGGACGTCCGCGCTCATCGAAGCGCCCGTGCGCGGCGTCGAGATCGAAGAGATCGCCAAGCTCACTCGCGCCTTGCTGCATCGGGGAGCGACGATCCACGAGTTGAACGCAGTACGGAGCGCGCTCTCGCTGGTCAAGGGTGGAGGGCTCGCACGGGCCGCGGCGCCCGCGTCGGTCACGACCCTCGCTATCTCCGACGTCATCGACGACGACCCCGCCGTCATCGGCTCCGGGCCCACAACCCGGTCGTCCGGCATCGCGGCGCGGGACGTGATCGACCGCTACGGGCTCGCGGGCATGCTTTCACCCGCTGGGTCCCTGGCCGTCGACGTGTCGCGGCGGACTCCCACCGGCCGCGACGACTTCGAGATCGTCGCCTCGGGACGCACAGCAGCGAGAGCGGCCGCCTCCCACGCCGCAGCCAGGGGACTGGAGGGCGCAGTGCATCCCGAGCCGCTTTTCGGGGAGGCCAGGGACACGGCTCGTGATGTCGTCGCCGCTTTCGACGCAGACCACCACCTCGATGTGCTCGTGATGTGGGGCGAGACCACGGTCACGGTGTCTGGCACGGGGGTGGGAGGGCGCAACCAGGAGGGTGCGCTTGCCGCTGCCATCGCTCTCGACGGCAGACACGACATCGCGCTCCTCGCTGCGGGAACAGACGGCATCGACGGAGCGACGGCGGCCGCAGGCGCGGTGGTCGCCGGCAGCACGGTCGCGGCGGCCTCTCGTTCCATCGGGGATCCACACGAGGCGCTGCGGCGCAACGACTCGGGAACCTGGCTGTCCGCCGCCGGCGCCGCGCTCGTCACAGGACCCACGGGGACGAACGTCGGCGATCTCTGGATCCTGCTCAGGACCCGGGACCGCCCCCGGCAGCCGATGTGACACGCGAACGTGCCCGCCGGTGGGAGAGACGGCGGACACGTCGTGTGGTGCGGAAGAGGCGAGATCAAGCCGTGAGCACGGCCTCGGCACCATTGGCGGCCCGCCGTTGTTCCCGGGCCTCGCGACGCTGTTCACGCAGCTCGCGGTGGAGTTGACGCAACTCGTCCGACGTCAGCTCGCCATCGTCGAGATAGGCGGCCGCAGGACCGTCAGGGTCGTTGAACGGATGGTCGTCCGGCAGGCCGGCGAGCTCATCGGCATCGATGACCCCGTCCTCGAGAAGCGCCGACCCGGGACCGAAGCCTCGTCCGGGTCCGGGGTGGAATCCGCGGCCCCGGCGCAACGGCCGGTCCCCGAACTCCTCACGCAGCTCGGCGGCCTTCTCTTGGAGCGCAGCGACGATCTGCTCTGCCTGGTCGTTCGTGATGACTCCGTCTGCGACGAGTCCCTCGAGAACCCCTTCGAGAATGGCGCCCCTCTTCGGGCGCTCCGGCGCTTCGAGGCCGGGTGGCTCGTCTGTGGCGTCCTGCGCCGTGGCGGTGCCTCCGACCACGACGGTCGCCGTGAACGCGCCCGCCACCAGTACGCCTGCCGCGGCCAGTGCTGCGACGATCTTGCGCATCGGGTGCTCCTTTCGTTGCGGTCGGCGGGGTACGTCCCCGCTCTCGATGACACCCTCACAGTGGCTGCCGGGTGTGAGCCGCCTGTGAGCCGTGGCTAAGAATCCGCTGAGAACGTCACAGGCGGGATACGGAACCCGACGCGAGCCCCGCCTCGGGGGGACTCACCGGCGAAGACCTCGCCTCCGTGGTCGTGCACGATCTGCTGCACGATCGCGAGCCCGAGACCGGAGCCCGGTGTGTCACCCGCCTCGGGGGCGCGGAAGAAGCGCTCGAAGATCCGATCCCGGTGCTCGGGTCCGATACCGGGTCCGGCATCGGCCACGTAGACGGAGCCCTGGCCCACGGTGACCTCGATCGCGGCCCCGTCCGGGCTCCACTTGTCGGCGTTGTCGATGAGATTCCCGACGGCCCGCTCGATCTGGCCTCGTCTGCCGTCGATGCGACTGTCGGCTACGTCCAGCGTGATCTCTCTTCCGGTCCGGCGCCGGAAGCGAGCAACGACGTCTTCGACCACCTCGTCGAGGCGCAGCCCCGAAGTGAACGGCTCGTCGCTCCCACGATCGGTCGCGAGCTGTACGAGCTCGTCGACGAGCGCGCTGAGCTCCTCGACCTCCGTCGTCAGATCGCCGAGGATGGATGTGCGGTCCTGGTCCGGGATGTCCTCGTTGTGCGCCAGCAGCTCGATGTTGGTGCGGACCGCCGTCAGCGGAGTCCGGAGCTCGTGGCTGGCGTCCCGGACGAGCCGGTGCTGCTGTGCCCTGGCCTCCCCGAGTGCGGCAAGCATCGCATTGAAGCTCGAGGCCAGTCTGCCCACCTCGTCTTTGCGATCGACCTCGATCCGTGAAGCCAGCTCCTGGGTCTCGGCGACGTGCTCTGCGGCCTCCGTGAGTGCGGTAACGGGCCGCAAAGCGCTTCTCGCCACCACCAGACCGAGACCGGCGGCCGCCAGGATCCCCGCAATGCCCGTGGCCCACTGTGCGAGGGCGAGCTCGCGCAACGTCTGATCGGCTTCCTCGAGCGACCGGGCCACCTGGAGAGCGCCATCGCCGAGCGGGACCGTGATCATCCGCAGCCTGGATCCGTCGATGTCGACGGTTCGCACTGTGGACCCCACACCGGTGTCCAGCACGTGCATGTCGCCATCTGCGACGGGAAGCACCACCTCCTGGCCGAGAGGGATCACCCGCTCACCTTCGTCACCGATGACCTGGAAGTACAGGGCGTCGAAGCCAACACCGGGTCGCCCGAACGGGTCGGCCGGAGCCCTGCCGCGCCCCGGGCCGCGTTGTACACGGAAGGCGGCGAGAGGGAACCGGGCCACCGCTCCCGCCCGCTCCACGAGGGACTCGTCGATCTCCTCGATCAGCTCACGCCGCGCCGACGAGAACGCGACGACCGAGCTCACAGCGACCGCGACGGCGACCGCGGCAGCGGCGCCGAGGGCGATGCGGGTTCGGAGGCTCATGACTCTCGCGCCACGTATCCCACACCACGTACGGTGTGGATGACGCGGGGCTCGCCGGCCTCCTCGAGCTTGCGGCGCAGGTAGCCGACGTACACGTCGAGGGAATTCGAGGTGGTTTCGAAGTCGTACCCCCAGATCGTCTCGTAGATCTGCTCGCGCGTGAGCACGATGCCTGTGTTGCGAAGCAGCATCTCGAGCAGGTCGAACTCCGTCTTGGTGAGGTCGATCGGTCGTTCGGCACGATGCACGGTCCGGGCGCCGACATCCATGACAAGGTCGCGGAGACGGTGCGCCTCGGCGCTCTGGCCGTCGGCGCGGCGCAGGAGCGCGCGAAGACGGGCGAGCAGTTCTTCGAGTGCGAACGGCTTGATGAGATAGTCGTCGGCCCCCGCATCGAGACCGGCAACACGATCCGTCACCTCATGGCGCGCCGTCAGCATGAGGATCGGCGTCCGGAGACCGCGGGCCCTGATCCGGCGGCACGCTTCGAGACCGTCTACGTGCGGCATGGCCACATCCATGACAATCGCGTCGGGCATGTCGTTGAGGACCGCAGCAAGTCCTTCCGCACCGTCGCGTGCGACTGCCACCTCGTACCCCTCGAAGATGAGGGCTCGCTCGACTGCGTCGCGTACGCCGCGGTCGTCTTCGACGACGAGCACGCTGCTCACGACCGAACACCGCCCGCTACCGAAGGGCACGATCTCGACGGTCCGCTCATGATCCGCAGCTTGCCACGTCGCCCATGCTCATCCGCTCCGCAGCGCCTCGGTCGGAGACAGCCGCGAGGCTCGAATCGCCGGATAGAGCCCGGCGATGGCCCCGATGCCAACGGCGGCTCCCACTCCGCCGAACAACGCGATGGACGGGACGAGCGTGTCCCAGCCCTTGAAGTTGGCGTACCCGGCCGTCACAGCCCACCCGAGCGCCACCCCACCGACGCCACCCACGATGGCGAGCAACAGCGCCTCCCCGAGGAACTGCACGCCGACATGCCTTCGGGTGGCGCCCAGCGCACGCCGCAATCCGATCTCCGCACGGCGCTCGAGCACAGAGATGACCATGACGTTGGCGATGCCGACGCCGCCCACGAGGAGCGCGACGGCGCCCAACCCCAAGAAGAGCGCGGTGAACGCATCATCAGCCGCTTCCCTTGCCTCCAGGGCGTCGGAGGGCCGGGCCACCTCGACCTCCTCGGGGTTCTCCGGGTTGGTGGTGGCGGCGAGCACAGACATCACGTCGTCGACGAACGCGGGGTTGGTGCGCACGTGGATCGTGGACGGCACCGGGTCATGACCCAGATAGTCCTCCGATGCGGGGAGCCCTACGAGGACGGCCCGGTCGAGGTCCGGGCTCAGCTCGAACTGCTCGAGGATCCCGATCACGGAGAACCAGCGATCCCCCACGAGGATGCGCGGTTGCGCCGCGAGGTCGTGAATGCCCATCCTCTCCGCCGTGACCGACCCGAGTACCGCCGTGGGATACCCCGCGGTCGCCTCGTTGAGGAACCGCCCCTCCGCGATGCTGCCGCCCACTGTTGCCAGGAGGTGTGTGTCGACGGCTTGCACCGTGATTCCCCCGGTTTGCCCCACAGGGATGAAGTCGGACCGGTAGGCATTGGCGTCGACGCTGCTGACCGCGCTCGTAGTCTCCACCGGACCGATCCTGGCCACCATGGACGCTGCCTCTGCCGGCAGTTGACCGGTGCCGCGGCCGATGCCCTGGCCCGCCTGAACCGTCAGCAGGTTGGTTCCCAGCCGATCGAGCTGGGCGAGGAGATCCGATTTGCTCGACTCGGACAACCCGAGCACCGCGACCATCGATGCGATGCCGATCATGATCCCGAGTGCAGACAGGCCAGCGCGGAGCTTCCGGGTGCGCAACCCAACCGCGGCGGTACGCCCCAGGTCGGCGGGGTGGAGCCTGGAGGGAACGAGCGTCGTGCTCACGTGCGAACGTCGGTTGTGTCGTACTCGATGGCGCCGTCACGCAGACCGACCTGTCTCGGGAAGTGCGAGGCGACGTCGTGATCATGGGTGATGACGACGATGGTGGATCCGAGCGCGTTGAGGTCTTCGATCAGCTCCACGATCGACTCGCCCGTCTTCGTGTCGAGGTTGCCCGTCGGCTCATCGGCAAGGACGATCGATGGCGATCCCACGAGTGCCCTGGCGATGGCGACCCGCTGGCGCTCTCCTCCCGAGAGTCTGGTGGCTACGTGCCCAAGCCGGTGCCCGAGACCGACATGCGTCAGCGCACCGAACGCGAGGGATCGACGATCGTCGAGCGCCATGCCGGTGTACAGCAACCCATCCGCGACGTTGTCTAGAGCGGTGTACCCGGAGAGGAGGTGGAACTGCTGGAAGACGAAGCCGATGTGGCGGGATCGCAATGCGGACATCTGCCGATCCGAAAGTGCGGACACCCGATGTCCCGCAACGGTCACCTCACCGGCGGTGGGCCGGTCGAGCGTTCCCATGATGTGCAGCAGGGTGGACTTGCCGGACCCGGACGGGCCTACGACGGCAAGCAGTTCGCCACTGTCAACCTCCAGGTCGATACCCCTCAGGGCATGCACAGGAGGCGTCGTGTCGTACGTCATCTCCACGGCGTCGAGCGACAGGACCGTCTCGACGATCACCGGAGTGGTCACGGCACGACCACGCGCATCCCCGGCCGCAGTCCGTCGCTCACGACCTCCACCATCCCGTCTGCGAAGAAGCCGGGCTCGACCGCGACCAGGCTCGTGACCCCGTCCCCCGCATCGACCTCGACCGCATAACCGCCCTCGCGGAGAGCGAGGAGCGCACCGACCGGCACCGCGACCACACCCGACACCGAGTCGGTGACGATCTCGACGTCGACGGGCGCTTCGTCCAGGTCGCCGGCGACGGAGGCATCGTCCAGCTCGACCGTCACCTCGAAAAACGTTGCGTTGTCCACGCGGGTGGCCACCGTCGCGACCTCGGTGACCGACCCCGGTACCCGGGAGTTGTCCGGTAGCTCGACGGTGACGGCGTCTCCGACCGCGACGATTCCCTGGTCAGCAGCCGGCAGCCCGGCGACGATGACGATGTCGTTGCCGGTCACGTCGAGGACCGGGGCGCCGGGACTCACCAACGACCCGGGAGGCGACAGGAGGGCTGCGATCCGCACCGATCCATCGACGAACACCACCTCGCCGACATCGACGACACCGTCCGGCTCCATACCGCTCGCGGTCTGCCAGGCGACCACTGCGGCCACGGTCTCCCCGGTGAAGATCCCGTCGACCGTCACCTGCCCACCGGCGTCGAAGCCCAGCGCCGTCAGCGCCGCCTCGAGTTGGAGGACGTCCGCGCCCTCGAGCGGTGTCGACCCTTCGATCGTGAGCACGGGCGTCCCGTCGTTGACGGCATCACCGACCTCGACCTCCCGCGCCACGACTTCGACCGGTCCGGGGAGGAAGACCACCTCGCCAAGATCGACGGTGCCGTCGACCGTTGCCCCCATCGCCTCCTGCCAGTCTTCGACACGGCTCTCAGTGACATCGGTGAACTCACCGTCCACAGTCATCCCGGTTGCGAATCCGAGTGCGACCAGTGCTTCCTCGAGCTGCAGCACGTCATTGCCGGTGAGGTTGGTGCGGAGGTCGGCGAGGGCGCGGTAGGCAGGGACCTCGCCGAACAGCAGGATGACGGGCTCGCCGTTCACCTCGAAGAGCGCCTCCCCCTGGTCGATCACAGAACCCTCGACGGGGAGCCCCGTGACCGTTCCAAATGATCGGGACGCGACCGTTGGTGCGTCTTCGGTCAAGGTGAGGTCGCGGAATGCGGGCAGCGGGCCGTCGAGGAGCATCACGGGCTCGCCGTCGACCTCGAAGAGAACGTCCCCCTGCACCAGCACCTCGCCGGGCTCCGGTGCGGCGGTGATGGTTCCCCCGATGCCCGATCGCACGGGGTCACCGGCTTCGCGGCCCAGTGTCCCATCGAGCGTGGTCAGCTCTTCGAGATCGGCGACCACAACCTCCGCCGTGTTGAGGGTGATCGTCGTGTCCACAGACGACGTGCCTTCGCCATCGCTGAGCAGGGTGACCGCCACGGCACCGGCGCCGACCACGGCGAGTACCGTCCTGTTTCACTCTTACCTGAATATACGAATAATTGCGGAACGCCCTGATCG